>JAITLF010000278.1 GCA_031278025.1 Treponema sp. | reverse complement strand
CAGCCCCTTGAAATCGATTTTGTCCAGCAGGTCGTCCCACTGATCCCGTTCACGTTTCTTCCGTGTCTTCACCATAGTCATATTTACCCCTTCGGTATTTCTACCTTGTTTTGCGTATTTACACAAACTATTGTACACGCTCAAGAAACTGTTCAATCATCTTTTGGAATTTTCGGTGGCCTTTTTCGCTAATTCTTTACAGTATATAGACTTACGGCATCGCGGGGGCTCCCCGTGCAATTCCAATTTTCCTAGTCCCCCACACTGGGTCCTCCGGATCCTTGGGGTCGGGGTCCTTTGGACCCGTGGTCCCACAGATACCTTCTTCCTCTTCTCCCCCCCGAAAGAAGAAGAACCCGCAGGACTTCCTTTTCATCGAAAAGCTATATATACTGGCCGCCTGACAGGAGGAAGGAAGAGCGTAATGAAACCGGTACTTTTAGTCCTTGCCGCAGGCATAGGCAGCCGTTACGGCGGGGTAAAACAAATCGACGGCGTGGGGCTGCACAACGAAACGCTGCTCGAATACGCAACCTACGATGCCCGCAAATGCGGCTACGGCAAAGCCGTTTACATCATAAGGAAGGATATTGAGAAAGATTTCCGCGAACGGTTCTTTGATAATATCGCCGGTAACGGTGAGGCGGAATACGTGTTCCAGGTCTCAACCCGCGCCAAACCCTGGGGAACCGTCCACGCCCTGCTTGCCGCGCGGGACGCGGTAAAAGGGCCCTTCACGGTGATCAACGCCGACGATTATTACGGACGGTACGCCTATAAAACCCTGGGCGAATATCTTTCGGGTCCCGGTGCGGCGGGAGGGACTCACGCAATGGTCGGCTATGTGCTGGAACATACCATGAGCAAAGCCGGTTCGGTTTCCCGCGGCATCTGCTCCGTTAAAGACGGCGTCTTAACCGGCATGAGGGAACACACCACGATCAGGTATACCCCGGAAGGCGGCATCGTTACCGAGATTGACGGCGGGACGTATCCCCTTACCGGAAAGGAATTCGTTTCCATGAATTTCTTCGGCTTTACCCCCGCCGCGTTCGATTTTTTCCAGGACTACTGGGAGGATTTCTACGCCAAAAACAAAGACAGCGAAAAGGCGGAATGTCTTCTGCCCAACGCGGTCAACAAAATGATCGCCTGCGGCAGGGGGGCGGTCAAATTTTTTTCGTCGGAAGAATCCTGGTTCGGGATGACCTACCCCGACGACCGGGAACTGGTAAAGCGGGAAATCGCCCGGAAGACCGCTGAAGGCTGCTATCCCGAAAAGCTCTGGGGAAAACCGTAAATGCGTATTTTAGTTATAGGCGGGGCGGGCTATATAGGCAGCCATGTGGTTAAGGAACTGATGAAGGGTGGGCATGAGATTGCCGTCTTCGACGATCTTTCCACCGGGCTTGCCATGAATTTATTCCCCGGCAACAAATTCATCAAAGGTTCGATTTTGAATGCCGCCGATCTTGACGCCGCTTTTTCCGCGGGATATGACGCGGCGGTGCACCTGGCGGCCTTAAAAGCGGCGGGCGAATCCATGAGTGTTCCGGAGCTGTATTCGGTACACAACATCAGCGGTACCATTACCATCCTGAACAGCGCCGTTGCCCACGGCTGCCTCAAACTGCTTTTTTCGTCTTCCGCGGCGATCTTCGGCGATCCCCAATACCTCCCCATCAACGAGGGGCATCCGAAAAATCCGGCGAATTACTACGGCTTTACCAAGCTTGAAATCGAACGGTTCCTGGAATGGTACGACCGGCTCAAGGGCCTCAAATTCGTTGCCCTGCGCTATTTCAACGCCGCAGGCTATGATCCCGAAGGCGTCCTGTACGGCCTGGAACAGAACCCCGCCAATCTGCTGCCGGTGATCATGGAAGCCGCCTGCGGAATGCGGAAGGAGGTATCCGTGTTCGGCGCCGACTACGACACCAGGGACGGCACCTGTATCCGCGACTATGTTCATGTTGCGGACCTGGCCGCGGCCCACGTTCTTTCCCTGGACTACATGGTCAGGGAAGGGAAGAGCCTTACGGTGAACCTGGGCAGCGAGAAAGGCGTCTCGGTACGGGAGATGATCGAAGCGGCCCGGCGCATCACCGGCCGGCCCATCCCCAGTGAAGACGCCCCCCGGCGCCCCGGGGATCCCGCCTGCCTGGTGGCCTCTTCATCGTATGCGCGGGAAACCCTCGGCTGGCAGCCGGCCTGCTCGGATAGGGATACCCTGGTGGCCTCCACCTGGCAGGCGTACCGGAAGAACGGAGTATTTATATGATGCACCTTGTTTCAAAAGCCGATTACGAGGCGGAAACCGCGAAGACCCGTAACCGGCGCATGGCCTGGTGGCGGGAGGCCCGTTTCGGCATGTTTGTTCATTTCGGGCTTTACTCGGTTCTGGGCCGCCATGAATGGGCCATGGCCCACGAAATCTGGCCCGTGGAAGAATACGAGAAGCTGGCGGACCGGTTCCTGCCCAGGCCCGGCGCGCCCCGCGAATGGGCAAAGCTGGCCAAAGCCGCCGGCATGAAATACATGGTGCTCACCACCCGGCACCACGAAGGCTTCAGCCTCTGGGATTCCAAAGCGAATCCCTATAACAGCGTCAACTACGGCCCCAAGCGGGACATCGTGGCGGAATACGTTGAAGCCTGCCGGGATGAGGGCTTGAGGGTGGGCTTTTACTCCTCCCTTATGGACTGGCATCACCCTGACGGCGGGGCCGCCGCGTACGACAGCGCGGCCCGGAAACGGCTTACGGACTATATTTTCGCCTTGAACGAAGAACTTCTGAGCAATTACGGCAAAATCGACATACTCTGGTATGACGGGGACTGGCCCCTGCGCAGTTACGACGGCTGGAACACGGTGGAGATGAACCAGCGCCTCCGCTCCTTACAGCCCGGCATCATCATCAATAATCGGAGCCACCTTGAAGAAGACTACGGCACGCCGGAGGAAAGCGTAACTCCTGAGGGCAAGCGGGACTGGGAAGCCTGTATGACCTTTAACGGCCTTTCCTGGGGCTATATTGATTCCCGACAGGCGGATCCTTACGCCGTAAACGCCCCGCAGATCCTCAGGATGCTTTCGATCTGCGCCAAGGACCGGGGGAACCTGCTCCTCAACATAGGCCCCCGGAGCGACGGCTCGGTTCCGGTCGAGGCGGTTGAGCCGTTAACCACCCTGGGCAAGTGGCTGGAACAAAACGGGGAGGCCCTGTACGGCGTCATGGATACGTTCAACGTTACCACGGGCCGGGGTCTGTGGGGTGTAGGAGGTATGCTCCAAAGCCTGAGCCGGAAAGGAAGCACCATCTACGCATGGCAGTGGATATGGCCGCCAAACGGGGAGATCATCATATCCGGCTTGGTGGGCCGGCTGAAATCCGCCAGGATACTTGCCGGCGGTAAGGCGTTGCCCTTTACGCAGGAAAAGTACCGGATCGTTTTCCGGAATTTGCCGTGGGATGACCGGGATACGCTGGCGGGAGTTACCATTATTGCCCTGGAATTTGAGGAGGAGCCTGAGTACATCGGGTTTCCAAAGACGGCGCCCCTGCTTTTCGGTCAAACCTATAACTAAAAAATCATAACAATTACGGATTTCGGGATTGCCGCCGGGGGTGCCGCCTCCGGACCCCCCACCATTTTTATGGGAGGTCCGGGGGGTTCGAAACCCCCCGGCGGGGTGCGGGGCATATCCCCGCGGGGAGCAGGCAGAGTCGCCGTCCAAGTTTGGCATAATTCCAGGAAACCCGGGTTTTTCGATCAGAAACCCCGATTTGTTGATCAGAAACCCCGGTTTCCTGACAGGAAACTCTTCTTTTTTGGGTAGCGATGCAGAAAGTATGATTAAAGAAGGCAAGGTGGCGGGAAGATGGTAAAATGGAACTATGCAAATAGCCATCACCATCAAAAATAATTGTTGCGGGATTTTAAATAACGGTGATAGACTATAACGGTGCATAGACGGCGATAGTGATAGAGAGAAAATAGAATCGGTTAAGAAATTTTTTAATACGAAGGTTTTGAACATGAAAAGGACCCGGGCTATAAACAATGGCATCAACCGGAAGGACGCGAAGAATCTCGTGAAAAGTGTGCCTTTTATCGCGCTCTGCTTGGGTTTTAGTTTAGGGGGGGGGGGGGGGGGGGATTATCCGCTGAGGATACCCCCCCCGGGGAACAGGCCGCCGCGCCCGTGGTAAAGGCCGTCCCGGAGTTTACCTTCAATTTGGCGTTATACGCCGATGCGTACCGGCTGGATAAAACCAACTACGGATACTCGTCGTTGCGTAAAATGCCGACCAATCAGAATACACAGGCTGCCTCGTTTCCGTTTTCCAACATGGACTGGTTGAGTGATGACTCTACTATATCCATGGGGTATCAATCATCCTGGTTCGGCGGAAAATATACCTTCAAAAAATCAAATATCGTCAATTTCGGAGCGGTGCAGGGCTGGGTAAAATTCGGCGCCGAGGATAGTTACCTTAAAATCATTGCCGGCAACGACAACGACTTTACCTATGCGGATCCCCTGGGTGCCGATCCGGGGCTTAGGATATATACCGGCGGTACGACGGTCAAAGACTGGCAGGTACACGAAAACCCGGACAATATCACCCTGGGGAACGGAATAGGGCTGGCCGGTTTTTTCAAAGGCTGGAGCTTTGACCTGGCGGCGAGTGATTATGCCGCGACGCCTCAGAAGACCCAAACGCCCAAGCCCAACACCGTGAATGAATACGGCGATACGGAAGATCTGAGTTACCAAGCGGGCGGCAGGATAGGCTATGCCGCAGGGGATCTCGCCAGGGTAAACGCCTCGTACATCATCGAATATGACCAGGCCGCAAGTAAATACGGCTGGGATTCGGAAGGGGTTATTGTCCCTGCCGCGGCGGATGCGGAAAGGTGGATACACCGGGGCGGTGTTTTCGGCACGGTTACGCCTATCAACGGTTTGGGGGTAACCCTGGGCTATTCCGCTCATGTTACCCAATACCTTGATGAGCATTACAGCGCTATCGGCAGCCTCGAAACAACGTTCCCGCTTATCTGGAAACACGCGGTAAACCTTAATGCCCGCTACAACGGGCTGTTGGGCGGGAAACTGAGGGTGAGGACAGATAACTCCATGACTATCTATACGGATAAAAACTACAGCGTGTTTGACGTTACCAACGCCGCGTGGACCCTCAACTACAACTATCGTGCCGACGGGAAGAATTACGCCGAGGTTCAGCACTTCTTCCTGTGGAACGGTATGGGTGTTGAGTACGACATTGCAAAAATTAAGGACCGGAAAGTTATGCTGGCGTTTTATGGGAGAAACCTGCTTCGTATTGACGAGGCTGTGTCAAGCATTATTGAACAGCAATACACGTTTTCCAGAGATGAACTAAAACTGGACCTTCAGGTGAAATATTACTTTTCAGACCATGTGTCCGTATTTGCGGGGCTGCGTTTTCAGGATTTGATAACCACACGCTCAAAAGATTTGACCGGGCAATCAAAGGAATATTTTGTTGATTCCATGAAGATGCCCGGAGATGCGTATGAAACAACAGACCATCAGATGGCGTTTGCTATCCCGGTGGGCATCAATATGGCATGGTGAGGGGTCTTGGGGAGGAAGTTATGGAACATAAAGATACTAGACTGATGATACGGTTTGTGTGCGCGGTTCTAACGGCGGTGTCTTTGACGGGTTGCCCCGAAGCTACGGATATGACGGAGCTACCCTGGACGTATGCGCCGGGTATAACCGACAAGGCCATCTATAATACCACCGGAGAAGAAATCAGGGCAAAGGTTGTTCTTGCGGTTACGGGAACCCAGAACCCCTTGCTTGCCTTGAATTACCGGCTGGATAACGCCTACGGCCCCTATTTTTTTGATTATGTGGTACTCGCCTGGGCAAGGATGACGGTAACCAGGGACGGCAGCAAGCTCATCTTTGGCCTTGACTTGAGCGGCGTCAAATCAATGCTGGATGCCAAATCCACAACAATCGCGCCGCTTCAGGCCAAGGGCATCAAAGTCCTGCTGGGGGTAAGCAATGGCGGAGGCGGTATTTCCTTTGCCAACCTGCCCTACAATTATAGGGAAATCTTTGCAAAAACGATAAAAGACACGCTGGACAGGTACGGCTTGAACGGCATTGAGTTTAACGACGAGGACGGGGGAGACGGGGCCTATCCCTATCTGGGGGCCGCGCAATACTATGACCCCGAAACCGACGAGAAGGACGGCGTACCGGATGACGGAAGTACCGTGAGCGTAGAAAGCGTTGCGGAAGTCCTGGACTACTGGAAAACCGGCGCGTTAAATTACTCGGCTTTTCTAACCTACTTTCGCCGCCAGGAACACTACACGGGGACCACGGCGGCAATCATAGGCGCTTACGGGGACAACCCAATCATTATCCGCGAGACCGGCTTTGCAGGCGGCGAAGGGATGATGAACTACATGGATCAGTGGATTCGGGATTATCACCGTCCGCTCATGGAATTTATTTCCGTAACCGACCAGGTGAACTACTACGTAAACACGACCCTCCCGCCGTTTAATGACAACCGCTTCGGCTGGGAGGGGACAGGATATTCGGTCATGCAGAATTTCGTAACCCACATGTTTTACGCGCCGGGCATCATAGACCTTTCAACGGTAACGGATGACGAGTTGGCGTATTTCGGCAGGCGTTTCGGCTGGGGAAACCAGGGTTATGACGCGGGGCAGGGGGACTATGACGCGGGTTACGCCTACGGCCTTATCTACTTTACCAATTTGACGGAAGAAAATGACGAGACCGCCGCGAAACTGTCCCTTGCCTCGAAGTGGATTTACGGGCCGCGGGATGAAAATCTGGGGCCCGAAGTATCACGGGAAAGCGGCCCGGCGGTACTGTACGGGGGGCGCTGAGGGAACTTTAAGAGCCTGTTGGCTCTACCGTTTCTTGAAGGCGCAATACCGGAGGATCTATCCGCGCAAGCCGGACAGTGTCCGGTGCGGAGGAAATAGTTCAGGAGGATTTTATGAAACGAAAAAGTTGTATGGTTCTAAGGATTGGAGCGGCGGCGTTGCTCTGTTTCGTAATGGTGTTTTCATCCTGCGATATGCTGACCGGCGCTGACGGAAAGGATGGGAACGACGGGAAAGACGGAGGACAGGCTGCGGCAATTTACGAAAAACTGACGGTTAGCAATGCGGCGGCGCTGGCCTCCGGTTTCGCGGGGTTGGCGGAGAAATACAGCCCGGACGACAAAATCGAGGCAACGGTAACACTGGCGGCGGGGTTTGACTTTGCCGGTCTTTCCGCCGAGATAGACACGACGGTCGAAAGTTTCCAGATTACGGGAACCGACCCCGTGAACGGCCTCTTTACGGCAATCGGTGCGGATAACATCTATGTACATTATGATTTTTCCGCATCGGGCTGGACCGGCCTTGACAGCGGCGGAGACGGGGTTCCCTTCTTCCTGGACACTACCGATATCGGCGAGAATGCTGACGCCCTCGCGGAGGTAAATCTGAATGCGGTACGGCCTCACAGGAATCAAATCCTGTCTATCGTTATGCCCGCCGCCATTGTAGCGGTCGGGGATTATCTTTTCTATGATTTGCAGGGCCTGCAAAAAGTCAGCTTCGCGGGCTGCGGCAATCTTACCACCATTAATTCCTACGCATTCGCGGCGGCTTCCTTCAATAACACCGCGTTGACGGACATCTCGTTTGACGGCTGTACAAAGCTGTCGTACATTGGCGATTACGCCTTCCTTTATTCGGCAAACCTGCGGGGTTCAAACGGCACTACCACCCTTGATCTCAGCGCCATTGACGTGCCGTTGCTTACGATTCGGGACTATGCGTTCTTCAGGGCCGGCGGCAACGGCGCGATGAAAAGCGTCAAACTGCCCGGAGGGGGCTGGTTCGGCAACAACGCCTTTGTCCGCAATATGGGCCTGGAAAGCGTCTGGATTACCGACGGGCGCTGGGGGGAGCTAA
>JAITLF010000252.1 GCA_031278025.1 Treponema sp. | reverse complement strand
GCGCCGGGCAGATACTTGAGCGCGGCGCTGTTGGCGCCCAGGCCGTAGCCCAGACCCAGTGAAACGGAAATGATAGTAACGATGCGCGGGGTTATCGGTTCTTTGGTGATAAGTTGGACACCGCTCACCGCTATTGAGGCGAACATCATTACCGCGGCTCCTCCAAGAACGCTTTGCGGCATGATGGAGATGACGGCGGCAAGTTTGGGCAAAAGTCCGCAGAGCACCAGAAAGACTCCCCCGAGGGAAATAGAAAAAAGGTTGACAACTTTTGTCATCGAAATAAGGCCGACATTCTGCGAAAAAGACGTATTGGGCAGAACGCCGAAAAGCGACGCGAGGAACGAACCCGTACCATCCGCCACAACGCCGCCGGAAAGTTCTTTGTCGGTGGCGTCACGGCCAAGCCCGCCGATGGCGACGCCGGAAATGTCACCCACCGTTTCAACGGCGGTAACGATAAACATTATTCCAATAGGAATAATCGCCCTCATATCAAACACCAGTTTAACCGGAAAAAATTTCGGGACGGAAAACCACGACGCCGCCGCGACCTTGTCCCACTGGAGAACCCAGCTCTTGACGAATGACGCGCCGTCAATTTCAGCGGCGGCCGGAAGCATGAGGCCCATAATTCCGCAGACAATGTAACCCACGATAATGCCGAAAAGTATGGACGCCGAACTCCAAATCCCCCTGCCCTTGTGCTTGAACAGCAGTATCGCGACAAGAACGATGAGACCGATAAGGAGGTTTTCGGGGGAACCGTAATCTTTGGCCGCGCTGCCGCCGCCAAACGAACTGATACCGACGCTAATCAGCGAAAGGCCGATTGAAAGTACGACCACGCCGGTAACCACCGGCGGAAAGAACTTCCGCAGGGGTTTCAGACAAAATCCGAGGGTCACCTCAAAGAGGCCGCCCACAAAACCTGCCCCTAAAATCGCGCCATAGCCGATTATTCCGCCGCCCATAACGCCCGCCACGCTCCGGCAAACGCCGATGAAACCTGAGCTTATACCCATAACGATGGGCAGCCGCGCGCCAACCGGCCCTATGGTAAAAATCTGCACCAGGGTCATAACGCCGGCAATCAGCATGGCATGCTGCAAAAGTATTATTTGCAGCGCGCTTCCCGCCGCAATGCCGCAGGCCGCGGTGATGAGCAATATGGGAGTCAGGTTGCCCGCAAACATGGCGAGAACGTGCTGCATCCCCAGCGGGATGGCCTGTTTCAGGGGAAGACGCCCCTCCAGCGTATTCGGACTGCCCATGACGGGCGCTTTTTTCTCTGGCATGGATAACTCCTTTTTGTCGTAAAAAATTTAATAGTGAAAAACACTCTACTTACGGGTAATCACCGTTCCGGTTTTTCCCTCAATGCCGTCCCGCGCTTTTTGCAACAAGGTGATTAAGGCCGTCCGGCTGAAATCCGCTTTGCGGATTTCAGCCTGGGCATTCTCTGTCCGTAACGGAGCGCCGACAAAGGAGACCGCCGCCTGGACCTTGGGCAGCATGGAGCCTTTGGCAAACTGGTTTTCCGCGATGTACTTTTCCGCCTCCTCAACGGTCAAGGCGTCCAGCCACTTTTGATCGGGCTTGCCGAAATTGACCGCCACCTTCTCCACCGCGGTGAGGATGATCAGCATATCCGCGCCGATGAGTTCCGCCAGTTTGGCGGCGGAAAAGTCCTTGTCGATGACCGCGCTTTTTCCCCGGTACTGGCCGTCCTGCATGGCCACGGGAATACCGCCGCCCCCGGCGGCAATGGGTATCTGCCCCGCGGCCAGCATGGCCCGGATAGTTCCGGCCTCGATGATGTTCACCGGTTTGGGAGAAGCCACCACCTGCCGCCAGCCCCGGCCCGCGTCTTCCATCACCGGAATCCCTTTGGAACTGAGAACCTTGGCCTCGGCCTCGTTCATAAAGCCGCCTATGGGTTTGCTGGGGTTGAGGAAGGCGGGGTCCGCGGGGTCCACCTCCACCTGGGTGATGATGGTTGCCACCGGGGTGGAGATGTGCCGGGCGTCCAGTTCCTTCCGTAAGGTGTTCTGCAAATCGTAGCCTATGTAGCCCTGGCTCAGGGCCACGCAGACCGACATGGGCAGAATGGGGAAATGGGGGTCCGCTTTGGCGGCGGTTTCAAAGGCGGTTTCTATCATGCCCACCTGGGGCCCGTTGCCGTGGACGATCACGATTTCGTGGCCCGCCTCCACCAGGTCCACAATGGCTTTCGCGGTTCCCTGGGCGGCGGCCATCTGCTCCTTCAGGTTTTCCCCCAGGGCGTTTCCCCCCAGGGCAATGACGATCCGTTTTTTCATGGTAACTATACTCCTAATAATCAAACAGGAAACGAAGTTTCATGCGCCTAGCCCAGAAACCGGGGTACGCCGCGGCACGCCAAATCGCTCAGGGTTTTTTGGGGGCATTTGATCTTGCTGAGGAAGATCATGGCGGCGATGATATAGGGCTTGTGGCTGGCCTGTTTGTAGAGGGGAATCCGGTAGCGGTCAAAGACCGAAGCGGCCACTTCCCCTTCCTTGCAGCTAACCCCGGAAATATCCGCCGGCAGGCAGTGGAGGTACAGGGCCTTGCCGTCCCTGGTGGACTTCATCAACTGTTCCGTACATTCCCAATCCTTGTGCCCGGCGTTTTGGGCCAGGAGTTCCTTCTCCAGGGCCTTGATGCCGTCAAAGTCCCCGTTACCGTAGAGGCCGGTCCGCTTTTCCATGGCCGCGAAGGGGGCCCAGCTTTTGGGATACACAATGTCCGCGTCCTTAAAGGCTTCCTCCATGGAATTGGATCTGGTAAATTTGCCGCCCCCGGCAAGGGCGTTTTTCCGGGCCACGTCCTCAATCTCGGGCATCACCTCGTAACCTTTGGGGTGGGCCAGGGACACCTCCATGCCGAACCGGGTCATGAGGCCGATGACTCCCTGGGGCACCGAAAGGGGTTTCCCGTAGGAGGGGGAATAGGCCCAGGTCATGGCGACTTTTTTCCCTTTCAGTTTATCCGCGCCGCCGAAGTAGTGGATGATGTGGTTCATATCCGCCATGATCTGGGTGGGGTGATCGATGTCGCATTGCAGGTTAACCAGGGTGGGGCACTGTTCCAGGTTCCCGTCGATAAAACCTTCCCGCACCGACCTGGCCACTTCCCGCATATAGGCGTTCCCTTTGCCGATGTACATATCGTCCCGGATGCCGATGACATCGGCCATAAAGGACACCATGTTCGCCGTTTCCCGGACCGTCTCGCCGTGGGCGATTTGGGACTTTCCCTCGTCCAGGTCCTGGACTTCCAGGCCCAGGAGGTTGCAGGCGGAACCGAAACTGAACCGGGTCCGGGTGGAATTGTCCCGGAACAGGGAAATCCCCAGGCCGCTGTCAAAGATCCGGGTGGAGACGTTGTTTTCCCGGAGCCACCGCAGGGCGTCGGCCACGGTAAAGGCAGCCATAATTTCATCTATGGATTTTTCCCAGGTCAGAAAAAAATCCCCGCCGAACATATCCTTAAAATTCAGGCTGTCCAGTTTGTCCGTGTACTGCTTAATGTACGCCATAAAAATTTCTCCTCATAAAAAATAAAATTATCAACTGGGGGGTAGCGGAAGACTTGCTCCGGGCCGCAGGCCCTTCGCAAGTCTTTTGGAGTTTTGGGGCGGGGGCGGTATTGTTTGTAACCGGCGTGTTGTCCGTAACCCCAAAACTCCACCACCGGTGGAGCAAGGCTGGAGCGTAGGGGGGGCGGACAACAAATTCTTCCGCTCCCAAAAACAGCCCGGAAATCGCCCCCCCTCTCCTCGACGCCCTGAAGCTTCATCCCGTGCCGGGGCCTTTTTTGGGGCTCCCGCTGTGCCACAGTTATTCTCTGAACACGCTCCCGCGTGCTTTACCAAGCGTCCTCACTCCTAACTCCTAACTCTCTTCCCCTCCTCACTACATTTGTTCCGTATAAATTGAAGGCAGGGCGGCGTAGACCGCGGCGCAGCGGACCAGGTCCTGCTTCCAGGTTTTTTCGTTGGGGGCGTGGGCTTCCTCTTCCTTGCCCGGCCCGAAGCCTATGCAGGGAATTCCGTTGCGGCCCATGATGGACACGCCGTTGGTGGAGAAGGTCCACTTGTCAACTTTGGGTTTGCCGTACATGCCTTCGTAGGCTTTTACCATCGCTTTGGTGGCCGGGGCGTCTTCGGGGATGACCCAGGTGGGGAAGAAACACTCGATGGGATAGGACACGCCGGTGTAACTGGGCCGGTCGTATTGGTACATAGTCACCTCGGCCCGGTATTTTTTTACCGTGGGGAGGGCCCGGATTTCGTCCAGCGCGGTTTGGAAGGTTTCCCCCATGGTAAGGCGGCGGTCAATGGAAATGGCGCACATATCCGCCACGGCGCAGCGGGAGGGGGAACTGAAGTAGATTTGGGAAACCGCCAGGGTGCCTTTGCCCAGGAAGGGATCGTCTTTGAGCCGGTTGTTCAGTTCTTTTACCTCGCCGAGGATTTCCCCCATCTTGTAGATGGCGTTGTCTCCCCGTTCCGGCGCGGAGCCGTGGCAGGAAACGCCCTGAACCTCCACCCGGATTTCCATGCGCCCCCGCTGGCCCCGGTAGATGTTGCCGTTGGTGGGTTCGGTGATCACCACAAACTCGGGCCGGACGCCCTCCTCCTTGATGATGTATTCCCAGCAGAGGCCGTCGCAGTCTTCTTCCTGCACCGTGCCGCTGACCAGCACCCGGTACTTGTCGTTGAGGAGCCCCAGGTCTTTCATAATTTTGGCCCCGTATACCGCGGCCACCGGCCCCCCCAGCTGATCCGAAGTTCCCCGGCCGCCGATTTCCTCCGCGGTTTCGTAGCCTTCGTAGGGGTCGAATTTCCAGTTGGCCCGGTTGCCGATTCCCACCGTATCAATATGGCCGTCAAAGGCGATGAGGGTTTTACCCGTTCCCATGTAGCCCAGGACATTGCCCATCTTGTCGATCCCCGCTTCGTCAAAACCGGTTTTCTTCATCTCCTCCACGATCCGGGCGGCGGTTTCCTTTTCGCCGCAGCTTTCGCCGGGGAGCCGTACCAGGTCCCGCAGGAAGCGGGTCATGTCCTTTTCATAGGACTCCGCCGCTTTTTTAATTGCCGCAAAATTTATCATTCCTTTCTCCTTAATATGTAACACTGATAAAAGCTACGTCACGAACCACACAAACAGACACGGACAAGGAGGGGGAATTACGATCCGGGCTTCGTGATGTTTGTGAAGTCGTGGTTATGTTTCCATAAATTATCGTTCAAAAAAATTATCGTTCAAAACTGGGAAACTCGCCGTCCCAGACCACATCGCGGAATTTTTCCGGGTCCGTGTTTCCCTC
>JAITLF010000233.1 GCA_031278025.1 Treponema sp. | reverse complement strand
GTCATCAGGGTACTTATCGTAAGGCCGCCCACGAAGGTCTTGCCTATGGGCTGGATGGTGTCCGCGCCCGCGCCGGGGAAGAAGGCAATCGGCGTCATACCCAGAATGGTGGTAAGGCTCGTCATCAGAATGGGGCGCAGGCGGTTCCTGCCCGCTTCAAGACATGCCTCCCGTACTTTCATGCCCCGCGCCCGGAGCGTGTTGGTGTAGTCCACAAGCACGATGCCGTTGTTCACCACCACGCCGACCAGCGCCACAATTCCTACTACCGAGAACATGGACATGGCCTGATTTGTCAGTTTGTATATCCAGATAACCCCGATAAAGAGCAACGGTATCGAGAAGAAGATGATAAGGGGATCAACGAAAGATTCAAACTGGCTGGCCATTACGCCGAAAACCAGGAATACCGCGGTTGTGATGATAAATACATAACGCCAGAAGTAGGTATTGATTTCCTGCGCCTCCCCCAGATAACGTACCGTGACATCTTCGTTGGGAACCAGGTATTCCTTGACCGTATCCTCAAGCCGCTTCTGCATATCCGTCGCGGCAATTCCCGGGGGCAGATCGCCGGTAATACGGATCACGCGCTCCTGCTTTTCCCGGCGTATGGAGGAGGGCGCGCGGCTTTCGGCTATCTTTGCCACATTGGAAAGGGATACGCGCTGCCCGGATCTGTTCAATACAAATACCGCGTCAAGATTCGGCAGCCCCGCCCGGTCCGAATCCCGGAGCATTACATTCACGTTTACCAGCCGGTCTCCCCGGCTCATGGTGGTAGCGGTCGTGCCGTCCATGGCGGTTCTGATCTCGGAGGCTATCGACGAAAGCGATATACCCAGCGCCGCGGCCCGTTCGCGGTCAATCTCCACGGTAAGCTGAGGCGCGCCTTCGTCAATATTGATCGCCGGATTTTCCACCTCGGGAAGATACCGGGTTATGATGTGCTGTATCTCCTGCGCCGTGTCCTGAATGGCATCGTAATTTCGGGAACTGACCGCTATTTCTACCGCCGAGGTACTTCCCATGCTCCGCCCGGCCCTGAAACTTATTCTTGTTCCGGGAATGGCGGTAGTGTAGGGGGTAAGTTTTCTCATAATTATCTCAGGGGTGTCGATCTGTTCGGCGGGCGGCGGCAGGGTAATCTGGATGGAACCCTGGTTGGTCCCGCTGCGCCGGGCGGTAAGGATGATGTTTTTATAACCCTGTATTTCCCGCTTGATAATCTCCTCAATGTCAAAAAGTACTTTCTCCGTTACGTCGATGGCCGTTCCCTGCGGCATTGACACGTTGATGTTCACGTTGTCATCGGTGCGCGTGCGGATAAACATATTCATCCCGATACCGCTGAACTGCATCAGGGAAAACGCAAGTACCAATACTACAAGACTGACTACGAGGAGCCGGTGGGAGAGGCAGTATTCCAGCGCCGAACGGTAACCGTTCTCCATCCTCCGGAAGAAGTTTTCCATTCCGTTATCAACGGTCCGCAAAACGCGGTTTTTGAGGGGTTTCTGCTTGCGGGTGTTGAGCTTGAGAATCGCGCCGCAGAGACTCGGTACCAGCGTAATCGCCACCACGAGGGAACAGACCAGGGAGATCACCACCGTAAAAATCAGATCGCTGAACATCTGCCCCATCATCTCAAGGTTGTTTTTATAAATGATAAGCGGGATAAACACGCAAAGGGTTGTAGTAGAAGAAGCGATAATTGCCCGGAGCATCTCCCGGCTTCCCAGTATCGCGGCGACATCCGGCTTGGCCCCCCGCTCGCGGTAACTGTGGACATTTTCCAGAATAACGATGGAACCGTCCATGGTCATTCCCAATCCCATGATAAGCCCGGTCATGGTGAGGAGGTTCAGCGTAAAGCCAAAGACCGACATAAACATAACGGTAAGCAGTATCGAGATGGGGATGGAAAGGCCGATGATCATGGTGCCCTTGATGTTCCGCAGGAAGATCAGCAGTATCATCATGGCGAGGAACGCCCCCTGCAAAGCGTTGTTGTACACCTGGTTCATCGTCGCCTTGATCATGGTCGTGTTGTCCGAGAGAACTTCGAGGGTTATGCCCCGGGGCAGTTCGTCATTGATGTCCGCAAGCGCCGCCTGCACCCTGTCGGCAACCTTAACCTGATTACTGTCGCTCTCGCTTGTAACCTGAATATAGACCCCGCTCTGCCCGTTCACGTAAACACGGGCCGCGTTGTCATTGTAGCCAAGGCTTACGTCGGCAATATCCTCAAGGCGCACCACCTGGGAACGGTTCGCCTGGGCCGCGCCGGTACTGTCCAGGTTAACGGTCTTTACCACAATGCGCTTAATCTGCTCAACGCCGTTAAGTTCCTCCTCCGTCATGATCTGGTACTCCCGTTCCCCCCGGCGCAGGCTGCCCCCGGAGGAGAGTACGCTCTGGCCCTTTAAGGCCGAAGAAACATCCGCCAGGGTCAGGTTAAACGCGGCAAGCCGGTTAAGGGAGACCGCCACTTTTACAATCTGCGTAGTGCCGCCGGTAACTTCCGCCGCCGCGACTCCCTCGATGCGTTCTATGCTGGACTGAATCTCGTCTTCGGCAAAAAGCCGCAGTTGATCGGGCGGATAGTTACCCCGGACTACAAGACGCATGATCGGCATGGCGCTCATGTCGAAGCGGCGTACCGTCGGCGTTTCCACCCCGTCGGGAAGAGAGTTGACCAGCCGGTTGAGCAGGGTCTGCGCGTCGGTTACGGCCTTGTCCATGTCCGTGCCGTAGGCAAACTCCAGATTGATATTGCTCGACTCAAACTGGGAATTGCTGGTCATGTTGGTAAGCCCCCGCGAAGCCGAGAGGGACCGCTCCAGCCTTTCGGTTACGTTGCGTTCCACATCCAGGGGCCCCGCGCCGGGAAAACGGGTAAATACCGAAAGGACCGGCGGCGACGTGGAAGGGTAGAGGTCAACCGCCAGATTGGGAACCAGCGTAACGGCGATGCCCAGGGCTAACGCATAAAGTACTACGATGGTAACCGGACGCTTAACAGAATAACCCGCAATGTTCATCCTTATCCCTCCACAATACGTACCGGATCGCCATCGGTCAGGAAATTCTGCCCCGAGGAAACGACCCGGTCACCGGTCTCAATGCCGCTTAGTACCTCTATCGAAGTTTCATTTTCGAGGCCCAGCGAGATAACTTTCCGCCGGGCTATATTATCATCATCAACAACAAACACTATCCAGGAACCGTAGGTGTTTATCACCGAAGAACGGGGAATCACCGGCACGTCCCGCCGGGAATTGGTCACGAGGCTTACCGTGGCAAACATTCCGGCCCGTATCCGTTCGTCCGGCCTGTCAAAGCGAAGCCGTATCCGCAGGGTACGGCTGGCCGGATCAAGTACGGGGCTGAGTTCGTACACGGCGGCGGGGAATGTTTCGCCCGGCAGGGCCTCCAGGGAAACCAGGGCGGCAAGGCCCCTGCGCGCCGCGTTGGCGTAACGCTCCGGCACAAACGTTTCAACTTCCAGAACGGAAAGATCCCCGATAACATACACCGCGCTTGCGGTAGTAACCGTGTCGCCCGGGTGAAGCGGCGCCTGCAGCACCGTACCGCTGATTGTGGAAGTTACCGGACTCTGGGAGAAAACCTCTCCGGGCCTGGAAGGGTCCACCGTGGCGACGGTCTGTCCCCGGCTTACCCGATCCCCAACCCGGAAACGGACCTCCGTCAGTTTCCCCGCCACTGTGGGGTAAATGGTTACCTGTCCCGCGGCAAGCACGTCCCCGTTAATTACCACGCTGTTCTCGATGGTTCCCAGCGCAACTTCCGTCGTCCTGACCAGCGTCGCGTTACGCGCCCCCTGGTTGTTCCCCGGGGTCCCGCCTCCCGGAACACCCGCCTGCCCCGCGCCCTGCCGCTGTCCTGCCTGCGGCGCGCCGCCCTGGGCGGGAACGCCGGCCTGTCCCGCGTCATCAGCGGACGGCATATACGGCCTGAGAAAAGGATAGGCCGTCAGCCCCGCGAAAATCAAAATCAGTATCACTATCACAGCGGTAACCACCGCCCGCGATTTAAACTTCCTCACAACCCACCCCCAACGAATAACGCGGCGCAACCCCTGCTATTCATTATTTTCACTTGATATTTGACAACTCATGCCAGTCAATATTAAGCGCCCCGGCCAAATCGAGTATCATAGTCATATACGATAATTCAACTTCCAGTAACTGCTGCCGCGCCTCGGCCAGGCTGTTCCGGGCATTTTCCAGAACAAGCGATTCGGTAACGCCGCTCCTGAACCCCTGTTCAGATAACTCGTAAGTCTGTTCCGCAAGGGCGACCTGAAGCCGGGCAATCTCGACGCTGGTCCAGGAATTGCGGAGATTCTCCGACAGTGATTGTATCTCGGCCCTGGCCTGATTCTCCGTATTTTTCAGGTCCAGCTTCGCCTTTTCCACATTGGCCTTCGCGGCCTGGACAGCCTGACCGCCGTTTTGCCCGCCGGTTCCGGAAATCCAGCCGGCAATGGGAATGTCCACGCTCAGGCTTGCGGAAAGGCTGTCGGTAAAGCCCCCCGCGCCGGCCGCGTTTCCGGAACCCCGCCACTGTGTCGAAAGCGACAGGGACGGCGCGCGGGCATTAAGGGTAATCTGTTTCCGCGTCAATTCAAGGCCTTCAATCGTCTGTCTCTGACTCACTATATCCGGGCGCTTAACCAGATATTCGGCAAGGAGCTGGCCGGAATCAACTTCAATACGCTCTATATCGATCTCCCCTTCAAGTTCAACATCCGCTCCGCCGTCAAGCCCCAAAAGTACCAGAAAATCCCGCCGGTGGGAAGCGTACAGGGTCTCTGCGTTGCTCAAATTGAGCCGGGCATTTTCCACCGCGAGGCTGCTCTGCAAAACCACCACCTGGCTGACAAGGCCATTGTTAAAAGCAATACGGTTTTTTTCAAGCTGCCGTTCCGCCTGCGCCCCGGTATTTTCCAGATTAACAAGATTCCTCTTTTCCGCGATCAGGCCAAAGAAAGTCTTTGCCGTCTGAATCTCAAGCTGTCTGCGGCTGTTTTCGTAACTGAGCAGCTCCGCCTGATACGCCAGTTTAAGCAACTTCATGGAGGACGACAGGGACGAAGCAAGCCTGAAAGTAACGCCCAGGGAAACGTTATAGCCCAAAAGGTTTCCGTCCGCCTGAAAACCCGGATCGGTAAAAAGCGGAGTCGCGTAATTCAGCCCCCCTCCGGCGCTTATGGTGGGAAAAATCTCGGCCCAGAGATTCGACGCGGAAACCCCCGCGGTTTTTAAGTCGATAAATTCCTTTTGTAAATCCAGACTCTGCTCCAGGGCAAGCTCCACCGCCCTGTCCAGGGACAGGGTTCCTCTACTCTCCCCCAACGGCCCTTGGGCTAATGACCCTTGGGCCAACGGCTCCTCCGCCGCAGCCAAAAGCGCGAGGCCCAAAAACAGCGCCGTAAAGCAGACAAACCCCCGCCGGGGAATACGCCCCATAATTACCTCCAGATAATATTGTAACCCACAGGGGTAAAGATGTACACGCGCCCGCGCATCTCAAAAAATATACCAGCAATAACCGTGCCAAGAATCATCAGACCGGGGTTTACCGGTTGGCGCCTGCACAGCGGACCCTGGCCGTCCGCGGCCCTTCTGTTCCCCGGTTCCGCGCGCTAAGTGCGCCGCACGGCCGCCGCATAACGATTCGTGCATTATCTGACACGGGGAATTTTTACCCGGTTGGGCGGATATGGGTAAATATTATACATCTTTAAAACCTCGTAGTATTAATAATTTGCATACAAGTTGCTTACTTCTTTAGCTTACCGGTAAGTGTACTTTTCTAATATAGTATTAGTCGGACTTTCACCCATTCGATAGGTATCAGTTACCCTAGACCCTGTGACAGCGCGTGAATCCCCCCGCGTCGGTTTCCCGCATGACCGGGCGTTCGCGCCGGCAATGTTCCTCAGCCAGGGGGCAGCGTTCGGCAAAAGCGCAGCCGGTGATCTTCGCCGTAGCGGTCTTTACCTCGCCCCGGGGCGCGGGAACGGCTTCCTTTGCGCCGGCGCTGCCAGGCGGCCCACGGCTTACCGCGGAAAAGAGCAGCCTGGTGTAGGGATGCCGCGCGTTAAGGTAGAGGTTCTCCGCCGGCGCCTCCTCCATAAGCTCTCCCCGGTACATGACGCCGATGCGGTCGCAGAAATAAGACGCCACTTTAAGATCGTGGGCGATAAACAGAAACGACAGTTTGCGCCGGGATCTAATATCTAAAAGCAGATTCAATATCTGCCCCTGGATGGAAACATCCAGGGCGGAGACTACCTCGTCGCAGATAAGAAGTTCCGGCTGCATAAGGAGGCCCCGGGCTATGGAGATCCTCTGCCGCTGGCCCCCGGAAAATTCCGCCGGCCGCCTTTCCAGGTCCGCCCCGGAAAGGCCCACCTCTTCCAGAATAGCCGAGGCCTCGACACGCGCCTGTTTTTCCCCCGGCCACCGCGATGAAAAGCGGTAGCCCGAAACCAGCACCTCGTAGATTGTCATTCTTGGGTTAAGGGAACGGGCCGGGTCCTGAAACACGTATTTTACCTTTTCCCGGTACTTTTTAAGTTCCTCGAATTTCAGGTGCCGCACGTCGATGCTGTCGTCAAAAATTATTTCGCCCCCGTCGCTTTCGTACATCCTGATCAGGAGCCGGGCGGTAGTGGTTTTGCCGCAGCCGGATTCCCCCACAAGGCCGTAACTTTCGTTTTTACCGATGGAGAAGGACACATCGTTTACCGCATACACAAAGCGCCCGAATCCGGCGAAGAACCCGGCTTCCAGGTTGAACCGCTTGCGCAAATTTTTTACGGTAATTACCGGCATAATAACCTCAACAAACCGAATAGATCGGGGGGGATGCCTCCCCCCCGCCCCGCACTTCGTTGCGGGGCTCCCCCCTCTGCGGGGGTTCTACCCCCGCAACGCCCCCGCGTATTTCAAACAAAAAGCAGCTTGCCAAAAATTTCATAACCCGTTTCCGTTGAACACGCAGCGTATCGTGTGCGCGGAATTGCCGGCGGCGTTTCCGGCGGGCTTTAGTTCGGGAATGGCGGCGTCGCATTCGCCGCGGGCCTGCGCGCAACGGGGGGCGAAGGGGCAGCCGGGTTCAGGCCGCGCCGGGTCGGTGACTTTTCCGGGGATGGGGACGAGCCGTTCACGGGAATAGTGGCTGCCAAAACGGGGGCTTGCCGCGACAAGGCTTTTTGTGTAGGGGTGGCGCGGCGAGGACGCGATAACTTCCGAATCGGCGCTTTCCATCACCATGCCCCCGTACATCACCATGATCCGATCGGAAATATCCGCGACAAGGTCGATGTCATGGCTGATAAAGATGATCGAAATTTGACGACTTTTCCGCAGTTCCTTGAGCAGTTCCACGATCTGCTTTTGTATCGTTACGTCAAGCGCCGTGGTCGGTTCGTCGGCGATGAGGAGTTCGCAGTTCTGGGCAAGGGCTAAGGCTATGCCGATGCGCTGGAGCTGCCCCCCGGAAAACTGATGGGGAAAGTTTACAAGCCGTTCCCGCCCGTTGGGAAGCCCGGTTTCGGCAAGCAGGGTCTCCGCTTTTGCCAGGGCCTCTTCCCTGCTGATAACAGGATCACTGTTACGCAACGTTTCGAAAAACACGCCCGCCATATTTTGCAGGGGGTCGTAGGACCTTCCCGGTTCCTGAAAGATCATCCCTATCTTTTTGCCCCGGTATTCCCGCATTCCTTCCACGCCAAGGCCGAGCAGTTCCCTGCCGTCGTATTTGACCGAACCGGACACGGACGCGCTTGCGGGCAGTAATCCCGGCAGCGCCTGGGTGGTTACGCTTTTCCCGGAACCGCTTTCCCCTACAATGCCCAGTACGTTTCCCTTTTCGAGTGAGAAGGATACGCCCCTTACCGCCTGAATAAGGGAACGGGTAACGCCGCGCAATACCTGAAACGAGACCCGGAGGTCTTTTACCTCAAGAAGGGGCGCGGCAGGAGTCTCATTCATGTCCGCCTCCGCTATATGACCAGGAGGCGACGCCTCCGCTACGTGACCAGGAGGCGACGCCTCCGCTATGTGAACCGGATAAGTCACTGGGGCAAACTCCACAGACAATTGGCCGGCGGGGTATTGTCGGCATTCAGGATGCGGAACATGTCCAGCCGCGTACACCAGCGTCTTTCATCGCGGCGAGGGCCCTTTCTGCGGAGCCTTCGGGATAGTTTACACCGCGAACCGCGTCCTCCAGCAGATAGACGGTAAAGCCAAGCCTCACGGCGTCCATCGCCGAGAAGAACACGCAGTAATCGGTCGCCAGCCCGCCCAGATAGACCGTCTCAACGCCGAGCCCCTTCAGAAACCCAGCAAGGCCGGTTGCCGTTCTCCGGTCGTTCTCAAAGAAGGCCGAATACGAGTCGATGGAGGGCCGGAACCCCTTGCGCAGGATCAGTGTAACGGGCCTTATATCCAAATCCCTATGGAAATCCGCGCCCGGTGTACACTGGACGCAGTGATCGGGCCAGAGAACCTCGCCCTCAACGGGCTTTCTGCCGGTTGAGGCAAAGGAACTGTGCCCCGCCGGATGCCAGTCCTGGGTCGCTATCACCGGGGCGCCTGCCGCGTTGAACCGGCGGGCAAGGGTGTTCAGCGGAGACACAACCGCATCGCCACCGGCTACGGCAAGGGCGCCTCCCGGACAAAAGTCGTTCTGCACATCAATCTCGATAAGTGCCGATTTTGCAAAATCCATATCCATACCGCCCCCTACTACCAGCCGAACACCATCAGAACACCGGGACCGCCGGGGAAAGATACGCCATACTAGCAGGCGGGGAAAAAACCGTCAAGCGGACCTGTCCCCATAGGCGTTTACTTTGGGGTCAGACCCCGGCCGGAGACCCCTGTGAGGGCAGACCTTGGGGACAGACCCCTCATAGGCGTTTACTTTAGGGACAGACCCCATATGCACTAACTTAACAAGCATAGCACATCTGGTACCGTATTCCCTGCTTTCATTTTTCACATTCAAGACGTTTTGCTATGTGCTGGTAATCTTCAAGTATCCGCAAACCCAGATTAGCCCTCAATACCATAGTAACGAACGCCGTTTCACGCCATATACCGCCGCTGGCATTCGATCCGGTTATCGGGGGAAAAAGAAGCCTTCGCTATGAAGGCTTCAATTAATAAAGCAACCAGTATCTTGCCGTTCAGCCACGCCTCCGAAGCCGCCGGATTTTTCTTCGGCAAATCGCCGAAGTCCAGGATGGATTTCAGCCGCTTGAAATGTATCTCAACCTGCCAGCTCAAGCGGTATGTTTCAAGGACTTCGTCAGCGCTAACCGAATGCGGAAGCGAGGTGACGACCACGATGAATTCATTGAAGGCCACGGTCTTTTCCCGCAGCTTGTTGCCTTTGCCTGAC
>JAITLF010000191.1 GCA_031278025.1 Treponema sp. | reverse complement strand
CGAATAATTGCGAATTTTTTTCTTGACCTTAGCTCTCGCGGTTTTGTATATTCTTCATATTCAAATCATCAGAATCACATAAATTACAACGGAGGAAGTATATGAAAGTAAAGCCTTTGGCTGACCGAGTCATGGTCAAACTTGAAAAGAACGAGTCCAAGACCGCAGGCGGAATCATCATTCCCGATACCGCTCAGGAAAAAACCCAGACCGGTACTGTCGTGGAAGTGGGAGATGACAAAGAGGTTATCAAAGTAAGCGCCGGGCAGAAAGTTATGTACGATAAGTACGCTGGAACCCAGATTAAGATTGACGGCGTGGAACATCTGATCCTCAAAATGTCGGATATCATCGCGGTTATTGAGTAACATCGTTTTTTCACGTAAGCCGGCTGGGATCCGGCAGCTTGTTGCATCGGAGTTTGCAGGGACGTCAAGGGCGCCCGCACAAAAAGAGAATCCCGCCGGCTTCTAAAGGCCCGGTTAAGCGCCGGGTCTTTTTTTATAAAAACACCGTGTCTGATGCGCTTCGTGTATAAATCCCCCGGATTATTAAGGTAAATTATGGCGGTAGAAATTATCTCCACCGGACGGGTACTGTCCTCCCGGCGGATAACTAATGATGATTTGGCTGAAAGGCTGGATACCAGCGATGAATGGATACGTTCTCACTCGGGGATAGGGGCCAGGCATATTGCCGACGATGGAATCGCGTCAAGCGATTTAGCGTTGGAAGCGTCCCGAAACGCCCTGAGCCTGGCTGTCGAAGCGGGCCTGGTTCCGGAAACTTCGGTGGAAGACCTGGCAAAGACGGTGGACCTTATTGTTCTGGGGACTTCCACCCCGGATTACCTGGTGTGTCCTTCCACCGCCTGCATCGTTCAGGACAAACTGGGGGCGTCCCGTGCGGGCGCCCTGGATGTCGGCGCGGGGTGCAGTGGTTTTGTCTACGCTCTTGAAACCGCGGCGGGTCTTCTGGAGCGGGATGGGGGGCGGAAGCGGGCGCTGGTCATTGGGGCGGAGGTGCTCTCCCGGTTCGTGGACTGGAGCGACCGGTCGTTGTGCATCCTGTTCGGGGATGGCGCCGGGGCCGTCCTCATCGAAAAGACCGGCGCTCCCCGTGATGGACCGGGAAAGCGGGGCCTCCTGAGAACCGTTCTGGGTTCCGATGGTTCCGGCGCGGAAAACCTTATCGTCCGTAACGGCGGGTCCCGAAACGCCTACCGTAACGGCGATATTGTGGACAAGGCGCCGTGTCTGGAGATGAACGGACGGGCGGTGTATGCCTTTGCCGTAAAAAAATCATGCGAGGTGCTTGAACAGCTTTTAGCGGAGGCAAACATCACCATAGATGACGTGGCCCGGATCGTGCCGCATCAGGCGAACGCCCGGATCATTCAGGCGATGGCAAAGCGCCTGGGCATTCCGGAAGAAAAATTCTTTATGAACATTGAAGACTACGCCAACACGTCCGCCGCGTCTATTCCCATTGCCCTGGACTAGCTCAACCGGAGCGGCCAAATCCGCCGGGGAGACCTGCTATTGCTGATAGGATTCGGAGCGGGATTAACCTACGGGGGGAGTTTGATTGTATGGTAGATTGTACCGCGAACACGGCGTTTCTTTTCCCCGGTCAGGGCGCCCAGTACCCCGGAATGGGGCTGGACCTTCTGGACTCGCCGAAAGTGAAAGACCTCTTTACCCTTGCCTCGGATATCCTGGGGCAGGACATGGAGGCCCTTATCCGGGATTCTGATGAGGAGGCCCTCAGGCGCAGCGATGTTTCCCAGCCTGCCATCACCCTGGTGAATCTGGCCGCAGCGGCCCGGCTGGAGGAAGCGGGCATATTCCCCCGTGTCTGCGCGGGTTTCAGCCTGGGGGAATACGCCGCCCTGGTCTGCGCCGGCATCATTACCGCAGAAGACTGCTTCCGTCTGGTGAAAGAGCGGGGCCGGGCCATGCAGGAAGCGGCGGACCGCTTCAGGTTGGGGAAGCATGCGCCCGGCGAGGCCGCCGGCATGGCCGCCGTTATCGGACTGGCCCCGGACCGGGTGGAGGCCCTTATCGCCGAATGGAAGCTGCCGGGGCTTTACGCGGCCAATTTCAATTCCCCCAGGCAGACGGTCGTCTCCGGCGCCGCTGCGGCCCTGGAGCAGGCCGCCGTCAAATTCAAGGAGGCCGGCGCCCGGCGGGTCCTTCCCCTGGCGGTGGCCGGGCCTTTCCACTCTCCCCTTATGGACAGCGCGGCGGCGGCCTTCGCCCCGGTCCTGGAGGCGGCGCCGTTCAAAGACCCGGCCGTTCCCTGCTATTCCAATGTTTCAGGCGGCCTGGCGGCTTCCGCTGCGGAGGCCAAAGCCCTGGCCCTGCGGCAGATCACCGGGCCGGTCCGGTGGACCGCCGAAGAAGCGGCTATCGCGGCCCGCGGCGATGTCGAAGCGGTTCTGGAAACCGGCCCCGGAAAGGTGCTCCAGGGCCTATGGCGGGACGCGGGGAGCGGTATTCCCTGCTACGCCGCAGGCGCCCGGGAAGCCATCGAAAAACTCTTACACGAGCGGCTGTTCCAAACCCCGCGCCGGAGTTCCGGACAAAATTAATTCACCTGAGGGGTTGGAACAGCCTCAATAGCCTTGGCCTTTGGGGGTTCGGGACATATCGGGACATAATGGAGGAACTATGCGGTTAGCAAATAAGAAAGCCCTGGTTACCGGGGCTTCACGGGGAATCGGGAAAACGATAGCGGAACGGTTTGTCGCCGAAGGGGCGGAGGTTTGGGGAATCGGAACCAGGGCGCCGGAAGATTTGGCCGGCAGGGTATGCCGTGCGGAAGGTAAATTTCACTGGATTACCGCGGACCTGGGCGATTTGACGGCGGTGGAAAGCATCATTGACGGGGCGGTCCAGGAAGCCGGGGGGTTTGACATCCTGGTGAATAATGCCGGGATCACCCGTGATAACCTCTCCTTCAGGATGACGCTGGAGGATTTTCAGAAGGTCCTGGACGTAAATCTGACCGCCGCGTTCCTAACGGCCCGCTCTGTCGGGCGGGACATGATACACAAGCGGCGGGGGGCTATCATCAACATGTCCAGCGTGGTTGGCCTGCACGGAAACGGCGGGCAGGTGAACTACGCCGCCAGCAAGGCGGGGCTCATAGGGCTGACCAAGAGCCTGGCACGGGAAACGGCGGGCCGGGGGGTACGGGTCAACGCCATAGCTCCGGGGTTCATTACCTCGGACATGACCAGCATTCTGAGCGAAGAGGCCAGGACCAGGATGATGGCCGTCATCCCCTTAAAGCGGGCGGGAACGCCAGAGGATGTGGCGGAGGCGGCCCTGTTTCTGGCCTCTGACGGCGCGTCCTATATCACCGGCCAGGTTCTGAGCGTGGACGGCGGCATGTTTATGTAAGCCTGAGGGCTTGGTTGAAAACAGCACGGCATAAGGAGATTTGCTATGAAGAAAAAGGTAGTCGTAACCGGCATGGGGGTCTTATGCCCCATAGGAAATTCCGTAGCCGAATTCAGGGATGCCCTGATTGCCGGAAAAAGCGGTATAGCGCGGATCACGCAGTTCGATCCCGAAGGTTTTGACTCGCAAATCGCCGGGGAGGTCAAGAATTTCAACCCCGCCGATTGGATGGATAAGAAGGATGCCCGGAAGATGTGCCGGTTTAGCCAGCTCGCGGTGGCTGCGGCGCGCCAGGCCCTGGAACAGGCGGGGCTTTTGGCGGACCGGGAGACTGCGGAGGGGGTAACGCGGCAGATCACGGGCAAGAGCGAGATGACCGGCATCGTCTTGGGAAACGGCATAGGGGGCTTTGAAGTGGTTTCCGAATCCTTCAAAAAACTCTTTGATGCCGGCCCTAAACGGATGCTTCCCCTCACCATACCGATGATGATACCCAACGAAGCGGCGGGAAACATCTCCATGCTCTACGGCATCAAAGGACCGGCCTATACCGTGGTAACCGCCTGTACCTCCGGCACCGATGCCCTGGGACAGGCGCTGGACCTGATCCGCTCAGGCCGCTGCGGCGTGGTTATCTCCGGGGGGACCGAATCCTGCATAGTCCCCTTTGCCGTAGGGGGGTTCGGGATGCTCAAGGCCCTGTCCACGAAACACAACGGCGAGCCGGAAAAGGCGAGCCGGCCTTTTGACGCCGGCCGGGACGGCTTTGTGCTGGCCGAGGGCGCGGGTATCCTGGTTCTGGAAAGCGAGGAACACGCGAAAGCCCGGCAGGCGGGCATTCTGGCGGAATTCGCAGGCTACGGCGGCAGCTCCGACGCCTATCACCTCACGTCCCCCGAACCTTCGGGGGAAGGGGGCGGGCGGGCCATCCGCCTGGCCCTGGCGGACTCAGGCCTGCACGCCGAAGATATCCACTACTACAACGCCCACGGAACGTCCACGGCGATCAACGATCCCGCGGAAACCCGGATGCTCAAAGAAGCCTTCGGCCCCCATGCGTATGCCCTGAAGGTTTCCAGCACCAAGAGCATGACCGGCCACTGCATAGCCGGGGGCGGCGGAATAGAGGCCATCGCCTGCATCCTGGCCATACGGGAAGGGTTTTACCCGCCCACCATCAACCTGGACAAATGCGATCCCGGCTGCGACCTGGACTACGTGCCAAACACGGTTCAATACGGGCGGATCGACGCCGCCGCTTCGGGGTCCCTGGGATTCGGGGGGCATAACGGGGTGGTGGTTTTCAGGAGGTACGCATGAGCGGGCGGGAAAAACAGAACGAAATAGAAGCGCTGCTCCCCCACCGGGACCCCTTTCTCTTTGTGGACGGGATAGTCTCCGCCGATACCGGGAAGATCGTCGCCCGCCATGTGTTTACCGAAAAAGACTTCTTCTTTCAGGGGCATTTCCCCCAATACCCGGTAACGCCGGGGGTGATCCTCCTGGAAACCCTGGCCCAGTCGGGCGGCGCGGGTCTGCGGAAGCTGGGGCTCCTGGGCGGGGACGCCCTCTTTTTCTTAGCTTCGATAGACAAGGTGAGGTTCCGCCGCCGGGTGCTGCCCGGCGAGGAGGTGCGCTCGGAGATACGGAACCTGCGCGTTTCCGCCCGGACGATCAGGCAGGCAGGCAAGGCCTATGTGGGGGATGAACTGGCTGCGGAGGCAGAATGGCTGTGCGTGGTTTCAGATCCTCAGCCGGCGCCGCCCCCGGACCCCCGATAAAAAGGACTGATGATGATAATTAAGCCTATGATACGGAATAATATCTGCCTCAACAGCCATCCCAAAGGATGCGCTGCGGTGGTACGGGGCGAAATAGCCTGTGCCGCGCGGAATCTGGCCCCTCACGCGGGGTCCCCCCGCCTCGTGCTGGTAGTGGGCTGTTCCACCGGGTACGGCCTGGCAAGCCGCATCGCCGCAGCCTTCGGGTATGGGGCGGCCACGGTGGGCGTCTCCCTGGAAAAGCCGGCATCGAAAACGAAAACGGGGACTCCGGGGTGGTACAACAACCGGGTTTTCGACGCGGAAGCTGCCGGCGCGCAGGTTCCCGCGAAGACCCTGGACGGGGACGCCTTTTCCCCGGGGATGAAAGCCGCCGCCGCCGCCGCGGTTCGGGAAACCGCCGCCGCCGCCGGTATCCCCCCTCAGCTTGACCTCCTCGTCTACTCCCTGGCCTCCCCGGTGAGGACCGATCCCCAAAGCGGCGTGATGTACAAGTCAGTGATCAAACCCATAGGGGAAGCCTACCGGGGAACGACCCTGGATATGCTCACCGGAAAGCTCGCCGCCGCCGGCGCGGAACCCGCCGGGGAGGAGGAGATTGCCGCCACCGTCAAGGTTATGGGCGGCGAAGACTGGGAACTCTGGATCGGCGCCCTGGAAAAGGACGGGCTGCTCTCCCCCTCATTCAGGACTGTGGCCTACACCTACCTCGGCCCGGAACTCTCCTGGCCCATCTACCGGAACGGCACCATAGGCCGGGCCAAAGAAGACCTGGAACGGGCGGCCGGGGTCATAAACGCGCCCGCGCGCCGGGCCTGGGTATCGGTGAACAAAGCCGTGGTAACCCGGTCCAGCGCGGTCATCCCCGTCATCCCCCTCTACGTGTCCTGCCTTTTCAAGGTGATGAAGGAAAAGGGCCTTCACGAAGGCTGCATAGAGCAGATCGTCAGGCTCTACCGGGACCGGCTCTATGCTCCCGGCGGCGTCCGGGACCCGGACGCGGTCCCTGTGGACGGCGAAGGCCGCATCCGCCTTGACGACTGGGAAATGCGGGAGGATGTCCAGCAGGAAACGCTGGCGTGTATGGAATCGGTAACCGAAGGGAATGTATTTACCGCCACGGACATACGGGGGTTCCGGCAGGATTTCCTTGAGGCCCACGGGTTCGCCGTCCCGGGGGTTGATTATGACCGCGATGAGGACCCTTTTGATTGCGGATGCGCGAATACGGGCGCATTCTGCCGGCAAAATGGAACATCCGGTGAAGGAGAAGCACGATATGAACGATGAAATGATAAAAACGCTCATTGATACATTCAGCGCCAGCCAGGTGGCGGAGCTTGATATCGAAGAGGGGTCCCTGCATATCATCCTGCGGAAGGAATGCGCGGTCCGCCCGGCGCGTCAGGCGCCCGCTGCGGCCCCGGCGCCCGGGGCCGCAGCGGCGGACGGGGCGGTACATCTGGGGCTTCCGGGCGCCGCCGCCGGAGAAACCATTACCAGCCCCATCGTGGCGGCCTTTTACGCCGCCCCCCGGCCCGACGCGCCTCCCTTCGTAACGGTGGGGAAGAAGGTAAAGGCCGGCGAAACCCTCTGCATCCTTGAAGCCATGAAGATGATGAACCATCTGGAAGCGGAGTTCGACTGCGAAATTCTCGCGGTCAGGGCGGTAAGCGGGGAACTGGTGGAGTACGGCCAGGCCCTGTTCGAGGTAAAAAGGCTTTAGGACCCCCCGTGATTAAACGCCTGCTTATCGCCAACCGCGGGGAAATCGCGGTGCGCATCATCCGGACCTGCCGGGAAATGGGCATAGAAACCACGGCGGTGTACTCCACGGCGGACAAAGACAGCCTTCCGGTCCGCCTGGCGGACCGGGCGGTGTGCATAGGGCCGCCCCCGGCATCTCAAAGTTACCTTCTTGCAAACAACCTCATTATGGCCGCAGTCAGCACGGGTTGCGAAGCCATACATCCGGGAGCGGGCTTTCTTTCGGAGAACGCCGGTTTTGCCCGCATGGTTCGGGACAAGGGCCTCCTCTTCATCGGCCCGGATACGGAGGTGCTGGAACTCGTCGGCGATAAGGTCCGGGCCAGGGAAACCGCCCGGCGCTTCGGCCTTCCGGTTACTCCGGGAAGCGCCGGCGCGGTGGCCGCCGAGGAGGAAGCCGCCGGGATAATCAGGGAATTGGGGTTCCCGGTCATCATCAAGGCCGCCGCCGGGGGCGGGGGCAGGGGCATGCGCATCGTCCGCTGCCGGGAAGCATTGGCCGAAAGCCTGCGCCTTGCCGGCAGGGAGGCGGAATCCAGCTTTGCCGACGGGACGGTGTTCATTGAGCGGTACCTGGAAAACCCCCGGCATGTGGAACTCCAGCTCCTGGCGGACGGCGCGGGCGCCGTGGCGGTCCTGGGCGATCGGGACTGTTCGGTGCAGAAGAACCACCAGAAGCTCATTGAGGAGAGCCCGTCGCCGGGGGTTCCGGAAGGGATGCGGAGCCGCATGGCGGAGGGGGCGGTCCGTATGTTCCGGGGAATCGGCTATACCGGGGCGGGGACCGTCGAATTCCTGGTCGACGGGGAGCAGTTCTTCTTTATGGAGGTAAACGCCCGTGTCCAGGTGGAACATCCGGTAAGCGAATTCGTTACGGATACGGACATCATACGCCAGCAGATCCTCTCCTGCACCGAAGGCCGCATGGAGCTTGAGGACGGGGAGCGGCCCCTGCGGGGCTGGGCCCTGGAGTGCAGGATCAACGCCCTCGCTCCGGGGCGGCTTACCCGGCTGGACGTTCCCGGCGGGCCCGGCGTCAGGTTCGATTCGTTTTTATACACGGGCTGCACCGTGCCTCCCCAGTACGATTCCCTGGTGGCGAAACTCATCGTCCACGGGCAGAACCGGGACCGGGCGCTGGCCCGGATGAGCCGGGCCCTGGATGAACTGGTCATCGAAGGCATAGCAACCAATAAAGCCCGGCAGCAATGGATAATCAAACACCGCAGGTTCCGTTCCGGGCGGTTCGGGACATCCTATTATGATGAAATAGCCAGGGAGCTTGAACATGGCATCAGATCAGAGTAACGCCGCCTGCCCGTCCTGCGGCGTCCGGCATGAAGAAGAAGCTGTCAGGGACGCGCTGAGGACCTGCCCGTCCTGCGGCTATCATTACCGCATGGAGCCGGCGGAACGGCTTCAGTACCTGGCGGACTCAGGCAGTTTCACGGAGTTTTCCGCCAACCTCCGTTCCCTCAATCCCATAGACCTCGCAGGGTACGAGGAGAAACTGTCTGCCGCGGAAGCCAAGGCCCGGATGAAGGACGCGGTCATCACCGGGACCTGTACCATTGACGGAAAGCCGGCCGTCATGGGCCTCATGTCCTTCACGTTCATGGGGGGGTCTATGGGTTCCGTGGTTGGCGAAAAAGTTACCCGCGCCATGCTCAAAGGGGTGGAGGAAAAGACGCCGGTTATCATCTATACCACTTCCGGCGGGGCCCGCATGCAGGAGGGTATCTTCTCTCTTATGCAGATGGCCAAAACATCCAGCGCTGCGGCGGAGATGGACAAGGCGGCGGTCCCCCTCTTCATCGTCCTCTGCGATCCCACCACCGGCGGGGTTACCGCGTCCTTTGCCATGCTTGCCGACGTAACCCTTGCCGAACCCGGCGCTCAGGCCGGCTTTGCCGGTCCCCGTGTTATCGAAGGAACCATCAGGCAGACCCTGCCGGAAGGTTTTCAGCGGGCGGAATTCCAGCAGGAAAAGGGGTTTGTCGACCTTATCGTTCCGCGCAAAGATCAAAAGAAGGTTCTTTCCACCCTGATAGACCTGCACCGGAGGAACCCCGCATGAATTCCGATATACTTACCGGCAAGATTGAAGAACTGAAGAAGCTGCTGGCCGCATCGGGGGTCAACGCGCAGGAAGAGCTGGAACAGCTTGAGGCGAAGGTCCGCGCCTGTTCCCGTGCGGAAGCCGCCTGGAAGCGGGTGGAGCTGGCCCGTCATCCCGACCGGCCCTATGCCCTGGACTACATCACGCGCATATTCGAGTCCTTCCTTGAACTCCACGGCGACCGCTGTTTTGGCGACGATCCTGCGCTCATTGGCGGCCTGGGCTTTCTCGCGGACCGTCCGGTTACCATCTTGGCCAACCAGAAAGGCCGGAGCCTGAAAGAAAACATGCGCCGCAATCACGGCATGGCCAACCCGGAAGGGTACCGCAAAGCCCTGCGCCTGGCCAAAGAAGCCGAAAAATTCAGCCGGCCCATCATCACCTTCATCGACACCGCCGGCGCGTACCCCGGCCTGGGCGCGGAGGAACGGGGCATAGGGGAAGCCATAGCCCGGAACCTGAGGGACTTTAGCCAACTGAAAACTCCGATAGTGTGCGTCATCATCGGCGAAGGCGGATCGGGCGGCGCGTTGGGCCTCTGTGTCGGCGACAAGATCTACATGCTGGAAAACGCCATCTACTCGGTGATCAGCCCCGAAGGAGGGGCCTCCCTCCTCCTTCACGACGCCGGCAAGGCCAAAGACGCCGCGGCAATGCTCCGCATCACCAGCGCGGACCTTCTGGAATTCAAAGTGATCAACGGCGTTATCCCTGAGCCGCCGGGGGGCGCCCACACCGACTCAGGCGGCATGGCCCGGACCATCAAGGAACTCCTTATACGGGAACTGGAGGACCTTACCAGCCGGACCCCCTCGGTGCTGGTACGCTACCGGAACCAGAAGATACGGAAGATAGGGCACTGGAACGAAGAAGGATAAGCAGGAAGAGGAGGATAATGAAGAAGAGGAAGCGCCTCCCCTCCCCCGCCGGGGGACCTCCTTCAATATCCGCCTTACTGCTTTCGGTAACCGCGCCAACGTGCGGGCTCTGTTTTTCAATGATTTGATCCGTTGTCGGAATGCGTCTTAAAGGTCTTCATTGACAAAATACTATTCCGTACTTTATACTTTTTTAATGAACGGCTATGAATATGATTTTTTGTTGAGCTGCGAATTATTTTCCGGGCAAAAAGATCCTTTTTTTAAACTCTATCAGATTTTGGACTCTTTTTTTGACGGCATATATATAACCGACGGCAGCGCGAATACGATATTTATTAACCGTTCTTACGAAGTCATTACCGGGCTAAACCGGGCAGCTATGCTCGGCAAAAACATGCAGGAACTACAGGATGCCAAAATAATCGACACATCGGGTTCTTTGCTGGTTTTGAAAACCCGGACGTCCATAACCCTGGAACAGAAATTCAGTACCGGCAAACATGCGTTAATTACCAGCACACCCATCTTTGACGAGCGGGGAAACATAGAGATGATCATTACCAGCGTGCGGGATGTTACGGAACTCTACCGGCTAAAAAAACAATTGACGAGAAACGAAGATGTAACACGGAAACAGCAGATGGAACTGGAACATTTGAAGAAAATATTTGCTGTTCCAGGGAACGATTTTATCACCAATGATGCGGTGATGTTACAAAATCTGCTTCAGGCAAATAAAGTCGCCAAACAGGATACTATCGTCCTTTTGCTCGGGGAAACCGGGGTGGGAAAAGAGGTGTTCGCAAATTATATTTACAAGAACAGCGCCCGGTCAAATGAGCGGTTCATAAAGATCAACTGCGGTTCTATTGCCGTAAATCTGGCGGAAAGTGAATTGTTCGGTTATGAATCCGGGGCATTTACCGGCGCAAGTCCCGGCGGCAAACCGGGACTGTTCGAGGTAGCAAGTAACGGCACTATCTTTCTTGATGAAATAGGAGAACTGTCCCTCGACATGCAGGTAAAACTCCTGCGGGTCATACAGGAGAAAGAACTCCTGCGGGTAGGTTCCACCAAGCCCCGAAAAATAGATGTCCGGATCATCGCCGCCTCAAACCGGGACCTAGACGATATGGTGGCAAAAAAGCAATTCCGCAATGACCTCCTGTACCGCATCAATGTTTTTCCGATCACCATACCGCCGCTCCGCGAGCGTCTGTCCGACATTCTCCCCCTGGCCCGCGCTATCCTGGAAGAATTCGGCAATGTGCGGGGGGGTAAGAAAGAGTTCTCTCCCGAAGCCGAATTGGCTCTGGTGAGTTATCACTGGCCTGGTAATATCCGGGAACTCCGCAATGTCATTGAACGGGCGGTTATCCTTAACGACAGTGGCGAGATTGTTCCCGAAGACCTGGCGATAACCAAGTCCACGCCCTGGTATTTTCATGAAACCGGCTCGCCCATGAAACCCATAAACCTTAAAGAATTCCTTGAAAAAATCGAAAGTACCTATATTCAGCGGTCCTATGAAAAATGCCGGAATATCCGGCGGGCTGCTTTTCATTTGTCAATGGATCCCGCAACGTACTTGCGAAAACTGAAAAAATACGCGAATCGGCAGTTCAATAATGAAACAAACTTTTTATTTTTGAAACGATAAAATTTCGATACTGAAACACCAG
>JAITLF010000153.1 GCA_031278025.1 Treponema sp. | reverse complement strand
GAGGTTATTTTGGCTATTTCCATATTCCTTACCCTCCTTACATTCAAATATATTCTATTATTTTTACCTTGTCAACAATTTTTACATAATTTTTACATATTTTAGGATAAATGCAGGCAAAATTTCGCATAACTATCTGTATGCCGCCCTGTTCGCGCTTGCCACCGCCGCATAGGCGGGTAACAATGCCGTAAAAAACTTTCCACCGCAAACTCCGCCGTATCAAATGGCGTCAGGCACCTTCCTCTCTGTTACCTATCCGTCTGAACTTCGGCGGTTTTTTCCGGGCCGGCGCCGTCCGTATCCGCAGGAAGACAACAGCCTTAACCGCCGGAAGAACAACGAGGAATATCCGCAGATGCATGGAACGGTTCAGGATAATAACGGGTATGATAAGGGCGCAGGCAAAAAAGATAAATGGAAATCTTCTCTTTTGCCGTCAGGCCCGCGCCGCGGATCCGTTCTATCCAGGGGCCGAAAAAACGGTTGGTCATGATCCACCGGTAAAGCCGGGGGGAACTCTTCAGGAAGCAGATAGACGCGGCCAGCAAAAAGGCGTCGCGGGCAGTACCGGAATGACAATGCCGACAACGCCCAGGGCAACAAAGATAAATCCCGCAATAACGAATAATACTTTAGAAACGCTCATGCCGCCTCCAACAGTTAAGTGAACCAAACCGGGATTTCCGGACTCTCCTTTCTTTTAGTCTGTACTATTCCCCGCCTTTATAACAGTAATAGACTAAAGTCCATAGGTGTTTACTTTGGGGTCTGACCCCGGTCAGAGACCCACGGGGACAGACCCCTTTGCGGGCAGACCTCCCCTTTTAAGTAAACGTACATGGACTAAAGCCCGCGCGGTCAAACCGAATGGGGCAGCGGTTCGCCGAGGGCGTCGAAGCGGCCGGTTTTGTCAGTTAACGGTACCATCCTGCAAAACAGGGGTTTTCCGGCCGGGGGAGGCCCGTCTTTGTGGGGGATGAGGAGTCTGAGGTAGTTTTCCGAGACTGCGGCGCTAAAGCCCGGCATCGCGGCTTCCGGCTTTTCGGGGATGGCCTCCACGGTTCTGCCAAGCCAGCGGCGGACATATACGGCGCGGCCGGAAGACGCCAGGGCGCCAAGGTATTCCACGCGGGCGGCGGCTTCCCTTTCGCTTACCGGATTCCTGAACGAGGCGGCTGCCGTCCCCGGCCGCTTTGAATAGGGGAAGGCGTGTATCCAGGCAAAGTCTGTCCGTTCACAGAGCAGGCGGGTTTCCTCGAACTCGGCGGGTGTTTCGCCGGGAAAACCGGCGATGATGTCGCAGGCAAGGAAGGGATCGTCTTTCCGTTCACGAAGTGCGGCGACGTTCCTTTCAATTTCTTCCGGGGCGTACCGGCGGCCCATACGTTCCAATACGGTTTTGCTGCCTGACTGTATCGAAAGATGAAAATGCGGGCGTATCCGTTTGTCTGTTATTGCGTCAAGGAATTCCGCGGTAATCCCCTCCCCCTCCAGCGAAGAAAGCCGCAACGCGATGCCGCCGGTATTCGCGAGAAGATGGGCCAAAAGCCCCCCCAGATCCTTCCCGGCGCCGTCCCGGTACCGGCCGATATTCACCCCGGTAAGGACCGCCTCGCCGTAGCCGCGCGCCTCAAGTTCCCGCAGGCGGGCAAGCACGAGCTTTGAATCTAGGCTTACACTCTCCCCCCGGGCAAGGGTTACCCGGCAGTAGGTACAGGCACGATCGCAACCGTCCTGGATTTTAAGGAAGGCGCGGGAATGAAAGGAAAGAGCGCTCGTCTTATACGCAAAGGGATCGGTTATATGATTTTCCGCCGCTTCCGGCTTTTCCGCTGTTTCCAATCCGGCGGAAACACCGTCCGGGGAAAAAACACGGGGTAGTTTTAAAAGCTCCGGTTTTAGATCGCCCGGCACGACAAACAGGCGCGGCGTTCGCGGCGACGGCCGCAATACCGGCGGCGAATCCGTTTCCAGGGCGGCAATGGCCTCCGCCTCAAGCTGGGCATAACAGCCGGTCACGATTACCCGGCACAGGGGATTATCCTTCAGCGCCTTGCGGATGATACGCCGGGCCTTTTGCTCGGCCCTGGAAGTAACCGTACAGGTATTTATCACGAGAATATCCGCCGCCTCTCCCCAGGGTACAAGGGTAAGGCCCGCTTTTTTAAAGGAATCGGCTATAGCCTCGCTTTCGATCTGGTTCAGCTTGCAGCCCAGTGTTTGTACGGAAAAGGAAAACGGCGCGGCGTTTCCTTTTCCGCGGAAAATTGATTCATAGAGTCCGCGGCAGATCATCGTTGCTGTTTTGTCCGTTTTAACGGCGGCCAAGGGCCCGCCGGACACGGTCAAGGCCCCTTTGGGCATCGGAAAGCTGGGGGTTAAGAGACAAGGCCCGCTCGTAGGCGGTAACGGCCTCCTGCAGATCCCCGGCTTCCCCGGCGCTTTCCCTGGCGTAAGCGAGTCTTAACCACCACGCGGCGTTTCCCGGCGTGTAGTGAACCGCTGTGGAAAGGGCTATATCCGCGTGACGGAAGCGGCCCAGGCGTATATAAATCTCGCCTATGTAATAATAAACGGTTTCGATACGGTCGCGTTCCGGGGCTAAATTGATGTACTCCTGAAAATATTGAAGGGCCTCGTTGTTCTGCCCCAGAAAATAGCTTACCTCTCCCAAAATCTCGATGATCCGGGGATCGTAGCGGCTGATGCTTCTACCCTCCAGCGCGTAGGTACGGGCCTCCTCGTACCGGCCCAGTTGAATAAGACTCCAGCATATAACAACATGGGCTTCCATATTGTTCCGGTTTTCCCGGATTTCATTCACGCATATTTCCACGGCCCTTTCGTAATTTCTATTCCGGTACTCAACAAGCGCATCCGGCCGGGTCTGGGCAAAAACCCAGCTTAGGGGAAGTATAATCAGTAATAGGCCCGCAAAATACGCTCTTTTCCTCATATTAATATTTCGTCAGAATGAAAACGCTACCTTATGGCTGCCTGCCGCCGCCATCAACCATTGTACAGGTACCGTTAAACATGCAACCGGTTTCCATAAAAAAACTGCCTTCCGGGGCAGTTACATTACCCGTTAATCTGCCGGTGGCGGTTATTTCGACCTTTTCCGTCGCATTGATATCACCCTTGACGGTTCCCCGGATTATCACCCGGGAAGCGTTGATATTGGCCGCTACAAAGGCGCCTTCATCGATGACCAGGAGCCCTTTGGCGTCGATTATTCCGGAAACTTTGCCCCGTATCAAAAAAGGCTTGTCAAAATTAAGGGTTCCTGAAAAATCTATATCTCCGGACAGGATGGTATCAAAATCCTCGTCTTCAAGCACATCATTATGAATATCGGTCATATTAGCCCTGTTTACCCCCGGTTTTATAAATTTACCCGGTAGAGCGCTTAGGGTCAATAGGCCTTGTGTGATTGGCCCGGAAAGCGTAAACTTTATTAAGACGGCTGAACAGTTACCGAAAATCAAGGCTGCCGTTTCAAATTTTAATATTTTGAAACGGCCTTAATCAAATAGTTGAAGGAGCGTACTATGGATTTTGTAAAAGACATGAAGGCCAAGGCCAAATCCCTGAAAAACCGGCTGGTTTTGGCGGAGGGGACCGAACCTCGCACGATCAGAGCCGCCCGGATCATTCTCGATGAGGGTCTGGCCTCTTTGGTGACCTTGATTGGCAAGGAATCGGATGTACAGGAGATTGCCCTGGAAGAAGGGGTGGACCTTTTGGGGATCAACATTGTCAACCCTGAACTCTCCCCCAATCTGACCAAATATGCGCAAGCCTATTACGATATTCTCCACGCCAAGGAACAGGCCAAAATCGCGAAAGGCGCCGTGATTCCCAACCCCGTCACCATTGAAAAGGCAGCAAAGGATATTCATCACTTCCTCCGCTGGGGCGCCATGATGGTTCATCTCGGCGAGGCGGACGCGATGGTAGCCGGCGCCGAAAGCGCCACCGCGGATGTACTCCGCGCGGGACTCGGCATAATCGGCACCGCGCCCGGTTCCAAAACGGCGTCTTCCTGTTTTGTAATCCAGACCACCGATCCCAAATGGGGCGTCGACGGGGCGCTTATCTTCTCGGACTGCGCGGTGGTTCCCGAGCCTACCACGGAGCAGCTTGCGGACATCGCGGTAAGCGCCGCCCAATCGTGCCGGGAATTCCTGGGTGTGGAGCCGGTAGTAGCCCTGCTCTCCTTTTCCACCAAGGGTTCCGGCGGCGATACCCCGGTGGTGCTGAAGGTACGGAACGCCCTGGACCTGGTAAAGCAAAAAGCCCCCGATCTTAAGGTTGACGGGGAGATTCAGGCCGATGCGGCGCTTGTCCCCTCGGTGACCGACAAAAAAGCGCCGGGCAGCCCCATCCGCGGCCAGGTGAACACCCTGGTATTCCCCGGCCTTGAAGCGGGGAATATCGGCTACAAACTGGTACAGCGCCTGGGCAATGCCGAAGCCTTCGGCCCCTTCCTCCAGGGTTTCGCCAAGCCGATAAGCGACCTTTCCCGGGGCGCTTCGGTTGAAGACATTGTGGTTACCGCCGCGGTAACCCTGTCCCGGGCAAAGTAAAGCGCCGGAAACAGACGGGGGGGCGTTTGGAACGGGATCGGCGGCGCGGAAACCTTAAAGAGGCGATCCGCGCGGGCGCGGGGCGCGATTACGCGAAGGCGGCGCGAATCCTCGAAAGCCTCACCGCCGCCTGGGACGCCCCTGCTGAGGCATACCTTTACCTGGGCCGTTCCTACCACGCCCTGGGGGATTATTCCGGGGCGCTCACGGCCTACAGCGAATTTATCCGCCTGCGGTCCGATTCCCCGCTGGGTTATTTCTTTGCCGGCCGCGCGTATCTCGCGCTGGGCATGAACCAGCAGGCGATTCCTTTCTTCGAAAACAGCCTCAAACACGATCCGGGCAATATTTTCGCCATGGCCCTTCTGGGAACCGCCTGCCTCAAGGCCCGCCGTTCCCGGGCCGCGGTGAATATCCTTCAACAGGCCGTAGAAACCGGCGTTTCCCGAAAAGAACTTTCCCCCGCCGGACAAAAGCGCGTCTACCGGGCCTATCTCAACGCCCTTTTCATCAGGGGGATCAAGCTCTGCCGGAACGAAGACTACGGCATGGGAATGCAGATGCTCAACTTTGTACTGGAAAACGGCCGCGAAGAAGTTAGAAATATCCCCCTGCTCCGCCTGGAACTGGGCCGGGCCTGCCGCGAAACAGGCCGGCTTGCCGAAGCCGCAGCCCATTATACCGAAGCCCTGAATTGTACCCCCGGCGATACCCAGATCAGGTGGTACCGGGCTTCCCTCCTCATGGCCCTGGGCCGGGATGGGGAAGCCCTGGAAGACCTTGAGATCATCCGCTCGGCAGGCGGCGGGGAAGCCGGAAACATCCCCGGGGATCTCCCCTGGAACGGCGAACTTGTGGATCGCTTCATGATCCGCTCTTTTCTGGACAAGGGCGAATGGCGGCAGGCGGCGGACGCGGCGCGGAGCTGGCTCAAAACCCGGCGGCCCGATCCGGCGATCCACGCCATGTACGCCGAGGCCCAGCGGAATCTGGGCAACTACGAATCCGCCCTGAACCACCTTAACCGGGCCGCGGAACTGGCCGGGGGGGAAGTCCGGATATGGTACGCCATGCTTATGACCAGCCGGGAAGCTGAAGACTGGAAAACCATGAGAAGGGCGCTGCGGAAGGTGAAAGAGCTTTCCGGGGATGCCGACATTGTCCGGCGCTTTACGGTACTTTTGGAACTGAAGACCTCCCTCCCCGCCGGGGACACCACCGAGGCGCAGGACAGGCAGGCGGTTGAATTGCTTCAAAAGGCAATCCGTATCCTGGGACCGGAAGAGGACATCATGTTCCTTTTGGGTGAGCGCTGTCTCAAGCTGGGCCTGCTCGAAGCGGCGGTAATCTGGTTTACCAAAACGGCCGGGATCAACCCCGGCCATGAAAGGTCCTTCCTCGGGATCATCGCGGCCTGGGAAGGGCTGGTCCGGGACGGAGAAGCCGGGGCCGGCGAAAAGCTCCTTGCCGC
>JAITLF010000119.1 GCA_031278025.1 Treponema sp. | reverse complement strand
CCGGGAAAGCTGAGTGCTGATGGGGAAAACGAAAAAATCCGGTGGAGTCTGTGGAGGGAACAGGGGGTAATGCTGTCGATAGTAGTATATACGCTGTTAACTTCGTTGCATCTCATGTTCTCAGCGCATACATTACAAGGGCTTCCTTTAGCCTGCGCCGATTCCAAACGACGGAGGCGTCCGGCCCTGTTTCGTCCGTTACATCCCATCCCTAAATAAACGCATATGGGGTATCCCCCGAACTTCCGGGGATATCCGGAAGAAGCGCGGGGCTCCGCCCCGCACCACGCCGGGGGACATGGGTCCGAAGGACCCCCCATAAAAATGGCGGGGACAAGCCCACGGAAAGTTTACCGTCAACGCGGACGGTCTAAAGACGCTCCAGTTCTTCCCTGAAAGCTGCGTCGGCTTCGCCGGCGGTTACGGCCCGGATGATTTTGCCCTTGCGGAAAAGCAACACCTTGCCCCCCGCGCCGGTAATGCCCAGGTCCGCATGTTTGGCCTCCTGGGGTCCGTTTACCGCGCAGCCCATAACGGCTATGGCAACGTCTTTCTTCAGGGAATACAGGCGCTCCATCCACCGTTCCGTAAACCCGTGGGTGTCGAAGTCGTTCCGGCCACACCGGGGACAGGAAATAATGGTTACCCCCCGGTTCTCCCCTCCCCTTCCCCTTCCCGTGCTTTCCTCAACAGCGCCTAAAATCTCCCTGCCGGCTATCACCTCGTTTTCCATCGTGTCGGATAATGAAACCCGTATGGTCCCCCCTATTCCTTCCATTAAGAGGGCATGAAGGGCTACGGCGTTCCGTACCACCCCGGCGACGAGGGGGCCCGCCTCGGTAACCCCTAGGTGGAGGGGAACATCGCTCCGCGCGGCGAAGAGCCGGTTGGCCCGTATCGTCTCCGCAACGGAAGAAGCCTTCATCGACACCAGAACATCCTCAAACCCAGCGTCCCGAAAGATAGCGAGTTCCCGCTCGGCGGCGGTTACCAGGGCTTCCGCCCTGTCCAGGGCCCCGGTTTCTACCGGCCCCCGCAGGTCCCCAGGAAGGCTCCCGCCATTTACCCCCACGCGTAGCGGGATGCCTTTAGCGGCGGCCTGGGAAAGCACCTTCTCGACACGGGCGCGGCCGCCTATGTTTCCAGGGTTGATCCTGATCTTCGCGATAGGGAAATCCATACACCGAAGGGCGATTTTGTAATCAAAATGAACGTCCGCCGAAAGCGGCATAGCAACCCGTGCGGCAAGCGTGCCGACAATCTCGGCGGATTCCATGTCCGGCACGGCAAACCTGAGGAGGGCGCATCCCATATCCCCCAGGCGGCGTATCCGGTTACAGAGCGACTCTCCCCGTTCGCCTTCAATATCGCGAAAGGAAAGGCGATCCTTCCACATGGTTTGAATGGCTACCGGGCAATCGCCGCCGATATAAACAGGATTGACCTGGCCAAACCCGCCGACTTTGACTATCCGTGTGTTATGAGGCATGTTCAATGAAGTAACCAGAGACAACAAAGCCGCAAATCGCGGGATTTGCGGCTAGAGGGGAACCCTCGCAACTCAATTCAGGCTGATTAGGTCAGGCTGATCATGGAAAGGACCATGGCGAAAATAGCGACGGTTTCGCAGATACCGACTATCATCATATAGTTGACGAACCCCTTGCCCGTCTCACCCGCAGCGTCCGCACCGGCGGCTCCCGCCCGGCCCTGAGCGATGGCGGAGAACGCTATCGCCAGCCCCGAAGCAAGGCCCATGCCGAGGTAGAGGGATCCGTTTTCGGGATTGGCCAGGGCGGCGGGTTTCATGAAAAGCAAACCCAGGATAAAACCGTAGAAGGTCTGGGTTAGCGGCGCGCCGCCAAAGGCAAGCAGGGTCATAGGCGCCGGCTTGTTGCCGATGTAGCTTTTTTTCCATGCCCCGATAACCGCCTGCCCTGCGATGCCGATACCGATTGCCGATCCAACGGCGGAAATACCCATCACCATACCCGCGCCCAATAAACCTACATTCAAATCCATATCTTTCTCCTTAATAGTTCCGCAATCCGTTTAGCCGGATTGGACTTCTTTGTTTATCCGTTTAGCAAACGGTCTATATGCATAACCGGACCACGTAAGCCCCACATGGCCCGAAAATTCCAGTGTATTCAGACGGACGCCATGGACCAGCACCGAAAGTACGTTGAGGACCAGGTTAAGGCCGTGGCCGAAAACCAGCAGCACCACGCCAAAGACAAATAGAATAAAATGCCCGAACAGGGGGCCGGCCATGGCGTTTACCGTTGAGGCAATAGCCGCTCCCGCAAGGCCTACCGCCCAAAGCCTGATGTACGACATGATGTCGGAAAACACATTGGCAATACCCAGGATGACCGAAATGATGTTCTTGAGGCTTTCAAGAACCGAAAGGCCAAAATTCCCCTCGTAGTTGGCGAACAGGAAGTTCAGCAAAAAGCCCCCCCCAAAGAGGTACACCGCCGGCATAAGGAGGGGGATGCTCCGGTATTCATTACTTGCTATCAGGGCAAGCACGATACAGTACATTCCCACCACCATGGCGATAGAACCAATGTCCGCCAGGGCTTTCAAGGTCTTTCCTTTGATAATTGCAAGGATATGACCGATTGAAAGCTGCAACAGGGCCAGGGTAAAACAGAAAATCATCAGGTTCTGCTGAACGATGCTGCTGTCCCTGGGTGACTGGGCGGCGGTTACATTAGAAATGAGGGGCAGCGAGATGCTCCGCAACAGGGCAGGCAGGGCGCTTACATCTTCAATGCCGAACCAGGAACAGGTAAGGACCCCCCAGACGAAATTTGAAATCCCCAGAAGCAGGAACAGCTTAAACGCCGGGGGAACGCCCTTTTTAGCGGTCTTGATAATACCGATAAGGCTCCCCAGCAAAAGGAGCGCACCGTAGCCCGCGTCGCCAAAGATCATGCCGAAAAAGATGATGAAGAAAAACAAAAACCACCCCGAGATGTCAATCTCGTGGTACCCCGGCACGACTTCCAGAAAGTCCGTTAACGGATAGATAAGGCTGGCGAACTTATTGTTTTTAAGCTTCGTGGGAACCGGATCGTCCGGTCCGGGATCTGCGGCGACAAAGGCCCAACTATTTTCCGCCGCCGCCCGTTTGAGCAACCCTAAGTCTTCCCGGGGGATGAACCCGGTGATCCACGAGACGGTGAGCCCCGCCGGGGCGCCCTCCAACTGGTCCATCCCGGCCCGGGCGGTTTCAAACTCCAGGTCGGAAGCCAGGGTTTCAAGCCCCCGGGATATCACTTCTTTCTGCGGGGCAAGGCCTCTGAATTCGGCCTCAATTTCCGCCAGCCTTCCCTGAATGTTCGCGCCCGCTTCAGCCATGTCGGAAAGGGACTTTTCAGGCGGAAGCCAGGGGGCCGCTTCCCCGGAAAGGGGCTGCAAGGCAACGCAGTAAACCGCGGTCTTGTCTTTGCCTAACAGTATGACCCGCTCGTCCTTTCCCAGGGATTCATACGCCTTGTGGGAAAGCTCGTAGGGAATAAGGGGTATCCCCTGTTCCGCTAATTCTGTCAAAAGGCGGGGGGCAAAGTCTCCCCATTTTTCGATGCGGCTCCGCTCTCTGGAGTTCCAGGCCGCCTGTTCCTGGAGGGACTTCTTCTCTTCGCTCAGGACCAGGACCTTTCCCACAAACCCCTCCGGGTCCGGGGAAACGCCGCTTTTTTTCGGGCTGCCGTTGGAAGCGCCCTTGACCGCATAAGACTGTAGAATGCCAAGAGCGGTCTCGGCACGGGACTTCCGTTCTAAAAGAAACGAAAGCCGTGCCGAAGACACGTCCCGTTTTTCCAAGTGAACTACCCCCAGGTCCCGGAGTTCTTCCAAAGAAGCCTCCCGGCTCTTATCCATCACCACCAGGGATATTTTCTTCATAGGTACTATCATGGCGCAACTCCCTTGGAGACCCCGCTTCCCGTGGAAGCGGCCATTCCCTGGGCTGCCCGGGCAAGACCGCGTTTGGCGATTTTGCCCCGGACCACTGCGGAGGTCTGCTGATCTCCCAAGTAGACCTGTATCGTCTTGATGTTGCCCCTGGTCTCGGGGATCTTGATCTTTTCAAAGAGATTGACCCGCTGCGTGGTAACCCGCAATTCGTGATCCAGCCTCCGGCGCTGTTCCGCCAGGGTCTCTATTTCCAGGTCCAGGAGCAAGACCTGTTTCATCCGGTCCACTGCGGTGTCAAGCCACAGGGGGGTACGCGCCAAGTCGTAGGCTTCCACCGCGAAGTCCGCCCCCCCGAACAGAGGAATGGACACGCCGGCAATGTTCCCGGCGGCGGCCTTCACCCCGGTTATCTTGAGGATACCGGGGGTAAAAAACCCGGTTTCGCCGAACACAGCGATCCACGCCTGAAAGACCTGGGTAAGCCGGTCCCGCTCATCTTCCCGCTCCCTGATCCTCAGTTCCACCGTCCTGATTTCCGCCTGGAGCTGCTGTTTTTTCAACATCAGCGTAGGCAGGTAACGCCGGAACATCTTGAGGGAATCTTTCTGTTTCTTGAGCTCGTTCTTCGTGAGCTTTATCTTTGCCATTACCCCTCGCTACTTCTTGGGCCAAAACTTCTCGATAAGTTCGGTCCGCAGTCCTGTTTCTTCAGGACTGAAACAGTCCGCAAGGATCTCCCAACCCAGATCCAACGCCCTTTCCAGGGGAATGTTGACCGAAAGGTCCATCATCTCCTTCTCGAACTTGTCCCCGTATTTAAGGAGCTTGTCGTCCCAGGCAGTCATGATGAAGCCCATGGCCTTCTTTTCCAACGTATCCTTGAAGGCGGAATAGAGTTTGATCATACCGTCCATTAAGGCCCGGTGATCCGCCCTGGTCTTACCGTTCACCTGCTGTTTTAACCGGGAAAGGGACCCGAAGGGTTCGATCCGGCCGTTTTTAAGGTAATACTGACCCTCGGTGATGTACCCCGTGTTGTCCGGTACCGGATGGGTTACGTCATCCCCAGGCATGGTAGTTACCCCCAAAATCGTAATAGACCCGGCGGTTTCAAAGTCAACGGCCTTTTCGTACCGGGAGGCAAGCTGGCTGTAAAGGTCCCCGGGATAACCCCGGTTACTGGGGACCTGTTCCTGAATGATCGAGATTTCCTTCATGGCGTCCGCGAAGTTGGTCATATCCGTAAGGAGGACCAGCACGTCCTTGCCTTGAAGGGCGAACTGCTCCGCCACAGCCAGGGACATATCGGGGATCATTAGACACTCAACGGTGGGATCGCTGGCGGTATGGACGAACATCACTGTCCGGGGCAGGGCGCCTCCTTCTTCAAGGGTGTCCTTAAAGAAAAGGTAATCGTCGTATTTAAGGCCCATGCCTCCAAGCAGGATGACGTCAACCTCGGCCTGCATGGCGATGCGGGCCAAAAGCTCGTTGTAAGGTTCCCCGGAGACCGAAAAAATCGGGAGCTTCTGGGAGACTACCAGGGTGTTAAAGAGGTCGATCATGGGGATACCCGTACGAATCATCTTTCGGGGAATGATACGCTGAGCAGGGTTGACCGAAGGCCCGCCAATGGAGATTAGGTTCTCGTGAAGGGCCGGCCCCTTATCCCGGGGCGCACCGGAACCGGAGAAGACCCGGCCCATGAGGTTTTCCGAGAAAGAAACTTGCATCTCCCGGCCAAGGAAGCGGACCGTGTCGCCGGTGGAAATACCCCGGCCCCCGGCGAATACCTGTAGGGAAACCAGGCCGTTTTCCAAACGGTTCACCTCCGCAAGAGAGACGCCGAATACGGTATCCACTTCCGCAAGGTCCCCGTAGCGGATCCCTTCGGCCCGCACGGTAATGACGCTTCCGGTAATGGATTCAATCTTACTATATACCTTCTTCATGTTTTCCTACTTCCCCTTACGCCAAGTATTTTTCCGCCGACGCTTCTATGCCGCCGGAACGTTCGGCCACCGTGGATTCGATTTCCTTTTCCAGGGCAAGGAACCGTTCGCTCTGCCATTCCGATCCATTGTAGTCAAGAAACCGCTGTCTCAGGCGGTTAAACCAGGACCGGGCCCCGTTTTTATCCGCAAAGGAAAGTTTCGACGCCAAAATCCTCAACAGCCGGCCAAATATATGCTTTTGCCGTTCCGGGCTTACCGCAGCGTCCACCGCGTCAAAGGAGTTCTGCTGGAAGTACACGGCGTCCAGGAGATCGCCTTTAAGGTAAACCACATAGTCGTCTATGCTCGTGCCTTCCTCGCCCACGACCTTCATCATCTGTTCAACTTCACTGCCCCGGGCCATAAAGCCGTGGGCATAGGCGACTTTGTCCGCCGGCAGAATACCCTTGTACTTGGACCAGGAATCCAGGGGATGTATGGCGGGATACTTACGGGCGTCGGACCGTTCCCGGGACAGGCCGTGAAAGGCCCCCACCACCTTGAGCGTCGCCTGAGTTACCGGCTCTTCAAAGTTACCGCCTGCGGGACTGACGGTTCCGCCTATGGTAACCGAGCCGATTGAACCGTCTTTAAGGCGCACCAAACCGGCCCGTTCGTAGAAGCTGGCGATAGTGGATTCCAGATACGCGGGAAAGGCTTCTTCCCCGGGAATCTCCTCCAGGCGTCCGGACATCTCCCGCATGGCCTGAGCCCAGCGGCTTGTGGAGTCCGCCAAAAGAAGCACATTCAGCCCCATCTGCCGGTAGTATTCCGCCAGGGTTACCGCCGTATATACCGACGCTTCCCGGGCCGCCACCGGCATAGAGGAGGTGTTACAGATGATCACCGTCCGTTCCATAAGCGAGCGTCCGGTTTTGGGATCAAGAAGTTCAGGGAACTCCTTGAGGGTTTCCACCACTTCGCCGGCCCGCTCACCGCAGGCAGCCAGGATCACGATGTCCACATCGGCGTGGCGGCTGGTGATCTGCTGCAAGACGGTCTTTCCCGCACCGAAAGGACCGGGAATACAGTAAGTTCCTCCCCGGGCCACGGGAAAGAAGGTGTCGATAAGCCTGACACGGGTAACCATAGGTTCATCGGGCCGGAGCCGCTCCTCATAGCAATCCACCGGCCGCTTGACGGGCCAGCGAAAAGACATCGCCACCGGGAAGGTCTTGCCCTTGTCGTCCACAAGTTCCGCGACAGTCTCCCGAATCGTGTAGGACCCGGCTTCTTTTACCGACGCCACCGTATAGGACCCGTACATCCCGAAAGGGACCATGATCCGGTGGGTAAAGGCCCCTTCCGGAACCGTGCCAAGGGTATCCGCCCGCTCCACCCGGTCCCCTGCCTTTACGGTGGGGGTAAACTCCCACACTCTATCCGACGGCAGCGGATCAAGGTAGACGCCTCGTTCCAAGAAATAACCCGCCGCTTCGGCGAGTTTAGGCAAGGGGTTCTGGAGTCCGTCAAAAACCTGGCCCAGAAGGCCGGGACCGACTTCTACCGCCAGCATGTCCCCGGTGTATTCCACCTCGTCCCCAACGGAGATTCCCTTGGTAATCTCAAATACCTGGAGCTGGGAAACATCGCCCCGAATACGGATGACTTCGCTTTTAAGCTGTTTTCCGCCGGCTTTGACATAACCCACTTCGTTCATGGAGACCGCGCCCTGAAAACGCACGCTCACCATATTGCCGTTTACGGCAACCACTGTTCCTTTCGTTCCGGTCATTTCGGTACTCCCGATTCAACGCGCTTTGAGGCATGTTCCGGCTGTTCCTTAATGGAAGCGTAAAGCCTCTTGTATTCCGCAAAACCCTCTTCCACCTTAAACAAGGCCCGCCGCTCCAGGAGCCGCAGTTTAAGGAGATAGGCGAATACGGTGTTGCTGCTAAAATAATCAATGCTCTGGAAAAGCTCTATGGCATCCCACCGGGCCTTGCCTAAAAAGATTTCCGCCTCTAACGGAGAATCCATAGCCGCCGCAGTCTTGGCCGCCGCCGCCGCGTCTGCGGGATACTCAGGCGAATCAAAGCCCCCGCCGCCTTCCCGTTTAAGGCGCTGCGCCCGGTATCGGGCCAGGTTAAGCCTGAGAGCCCGCTCCCAGTCCCGCCACCTGCTGACAAAAGCGGACGGACAGGGTTTAGGCGGTTCCCCGTGTCCCGCCCCCGCACTCGAAGGCGCATCCGGGTCCAGAGTACACTGATCCAGGATTGCCACATCCCCCGCGCTCAAGGCGCCCCGGCAGAGGTCCCAAAAAGCACGGGAACTCATAGGCGCCGGCTGCCCGTAGAGGAGGGAGGGAAGCTGGGCGACTAAATAATAGTACCCCACGTCCCTAGAGTCCTTTCGCCGAGTTTTTCAAAGTTTCCACCAGCCGGGGGTTGAGGTAGGACGACAGGAGTTCCGCCACGGATTCGGCGGAAAAATCATAATACGCGGAACCGTCCCGGTTGGCGATACGGAACCCGGCGGCCAGATTCCGGTCCAGCTTGAATTCCAGACCCTTCTTCAACCTGGCGGCAAGCTTTTCGTTAAAGTACGCGGTAAGCCGCGCCCCCTGGGCGTCGCTCAGGATAAGGTCCAGGGTGTCTTTTCCCCCGGCCCAGCCTTTAAGAATATCCGGCAACACAGCCTTAAGGACATCGCCAGTCAAAGAAGAAGCGGTTTCCTGGGCAACGATCCGGTCTAGGAGAGCCTGAATCTCGGTCTTAAAGGACAGCACCACATTCCGGAAAGCCTGACCCACCGCCGCAACTCCCGCTTTCTCGGTCCGCTCCGCATCGGCCTTAGCCTTGGCTATGATATCCTCAGCCTCCTTCCGGGCGATGGCGACTATCCGTTTCGCATCCTCTTCCGCCTGAGCCTTCAGGCGGGACGCCTCTTCCGCAGCGGATTCTATACCATCCCGCTTAATTTTATCAATGAGTTCCTGCAACTGGATTTCCATACGCTCCTCTTTCAAACACAAGTTTATCAAAAAAACTGGTGATAATCTACAAAGTATGATGTTTGTAAAGCTCCGTAAGAGCCTGGCGTCTTCAAGACTGTTTTTCGATTCCCGCACGAAACAGGCGGATGAATACTTCAACCTTGCTGACCATAGCCATAATTCCCGCTTCCCTTTCCAACCGAAACAATTCGGTTTAATATACTTAACTTACATTGAAATGTCAACCAAATTTTATCGAATGTCTCCAGGGCAGGCGCATTAAAGTATTCGCGAGAAGAGCCGTATGTCGGCATACTTCTTGCCTTTAACGCCAGCGGCTCCCCCCGTAACGCCGGAGACAAGCCCCCGGCGCGCGGAGACAAGCCCGCAACGCGCGGAGACAAGCCCGCAACGCGCGGAGACAAACCCGCAACGCGCGGAGACAAACCTGCGGCGCGCGGAGACAATCCCGCGGCGCGCGGAGACAATCCTCCGGCGCGCGGAGACAAACCCGCGGCGCGCGGAGACAAGCCCGCGGCACGCGGAGACAAGCCTGCGGCGCGCGGAGACAAACCCGCGACGCGCGGAGACAAAGCCCCCGGCGCGCGGAGACAAACCCGCAACGCGCGGAGACAAGCCCGCAACGCGCGGAGACAAGCCCCCGGCGCGCGGAGACAAGCCCCCGGCGCGCGGAGACAAGCCTGCGGTTTGTAACGGGAGATTTGCGAGTTGGAAAGAGAGAGGTGTACGCGTTGGAAGGAGAGGTTTGCGCGTTGGAGGGAGAGGTTTGCGCGGTGGAAGGAGAGGGTTACGCGTTGGAGGGAGAGGTTTGCGCGTTGGAGGGAGAGGTCTGCGCGTTGGAAGGAGAGGGTTACGCGTTGGAGGGAGAGATTTGCGCGTTGGAAGGAGAGGTTTGCGGCTTGTAAAGAGAGGTGTACGTCGCGTAAACCTGGGTTTCGTCTCATAACCCCAGGTTTGCGATCAGGAAAGAGCGGTTTGTGATCGGAAAAGAGCTGTTTGCGATCAGGAAAGAGCTGTTTGCGATCGGGAAAGAGCGGTTTGCGATCAGGAAGGAGCGGTTTGCGATCGGGAAGGAGCGGTTTGTGATCGGAAAAGAGCAGTTTGCGATCGGGGAAGAGCGGTTTGCGATCGGGAAAGAGCGGTTGGCGATCAGGAAAGAGCGGTTTGGATCACCGGCGGACCCGCCCCGGAAACGGCGGTAACGGCAGCCGGAGGTGAGAAGATGGAGGGAAGGAGCTAAGGCCAATGCCAAAAAAAAGCCCGTCGCCGCGAAACAGAATAATCCGTTCCGCGGCTGCGGGCTTTTGTGATTCGCTTCAGAGCGGCCTGAGGAATACGCGCTTAAAAAGGACGCCCCCGCAGTTTCGCCATAGCCTCTGGATCGTTTCTGATATTGGAGAGGGCGTTCAAGACAAACGCAAGAAAAACTGCGAAGAACCCGGCGGCAAAGGTAACAATAATACAGATCAGCCCCC
>JAITLF010000095.1 GCA_031278025.1 Treponema sp. | reverse complement strand
GTTTTCACTGATGTTGGGAAACGAATCTATCAGGTTCCAGTTGTATTTCCTTTGTTCCTTTTTATATCCGCGTGTGATGAGATAATTTTCTATCATCTCTTTGGGGATATATCTGAATTTAGATATCTTTTGTATCTCTACTTAAGGTGCGTATATCCATGCTTTTTCATCCTCCGACGTTTTAACCGGGGCATACGCCCCGGTGTTATTACTGACTGTCCTGGTGGTCATGGGCCAATTCCATGAGCCAGGCATCCAAAACTGTAGACGGGTTGTTCATGCGGCCCCCCCTAAAGTTTCGATTTCTAGTCTCTGCTCAATCATCGCCTTCACCTCGTTGCTGTGGGTGATGATGATGGTATGGCGCAGTTTGCTTTCCGTGTGTGCCGCCTCCAGCATTCGGCAATAGGCGGTTTTTGCCGCGCTATCCAGCGCGCCGTCTGTCTCGTCCTGAAAACAGGTAAGGAATGCAAAGGCCGTGTTCCGCTTGCGGATCACCGCGAAGGCATCGTAAATAGCCCTCTTGATCCACACAGCTTCGCCGCCCGATTTATCATCCAACAGAACGGCTTCGCCGTCTTCGCTGTCGATAACGTAAATCAGGAAGTCCTCAATCTGCTTGGCCTTCTTGCCGGTTCCGCCTATGCGGGTGGTTCGGATTTCGATACGGAACCGATCACCGTAGGCACTCTCCAAAATGCGGTTTGCGGTTTCGGAAATACCGGGGGCAAGGGCATCAAGTTCAAGGGCTTGGATGCCGTCCTTGCCGAAGGCCCTGGTTATAAGTTCCCACTCCTGGCCTTCCAAAGCCGCACTCCGGCTATCCTGGTTCAGGATGGAATACTCCTTTTCCTTCTCCGCGATTTCCGCGAGGGTTTTCTTGGCGGCCTCCTGCGCCTGGAGAAGCGCGGTACGGGTCTGTTCGATGTTGATATGCTGCTGTTTGGCAACGGCAGTTTTCAATACGGTATCATCGAAAGGATCGATTTTTGGCGTTTCAGGTTCGTCAAAGGCGAGTTCGGAAACCTGCTGGTCCAGTTCCTCAACGCGCTTGTTGATCTCCACGAGATGGTCCTGTTGCTTTTGGATTTCAGCCTTTTCCCTGGCAATCTTCGCATCGCGCTGGCCGGTGGCTTGCCGGGCAGTCCTCGGTAATTTCCGCGGCATCACGCTCGCAGAGTTCAATGCGGTTCTTTGCCGTTAAAATACCGCGTTCAACTTTTGCCTTGCGGTCGGCCAGCGTTTTGCACAGCCGGTTGCGCTCAACCTCATCGTCCTTAATCGCGAATCGGATGTTGCTTTCCGCTTCGGCCGCCAGCCGCTCTATAGCGTTCCGCTGGCCGCACAGTTTGTCTCGTTCAAACTCCAAACCCTTGAGTCTTTCGTCATAGTCCGATTTTGCCGCCGCGTAATCCTGCTGTGTCTTGAGGTTGCTCTCATTATGCGCCTGTTTCTTCGCGGTCTCCGCGTTAATCACCTTCTGTTGGGCCTCGTATTCAGCCGCTTCCTTTTCATAGCGCGGCTTGTTCCCCGCGGCCCCGGTCAGGGTGTCGATGCCCAGGGAAAGATTTCTGATTTCCGTACCGGCAGTATTCACAGCGGCCTTCGCTTCGTTCTCCTTTCCTCGCCGCACCTGCTCGGCGCTCCATGCAAGTTGAAGGCGCTCCATATCGGCTTTCATGGCCTTGCCCTGCTTCGTAACCTCGGCAAGCTCGGCCTTCTTGGTTGCCAGTGCGGTTTCCGTTTCCTTGAGGGTCTTTTCCTCCTCCGGCTTTTTGTCTATCCCCGCCTGAAGAACCCGCGCTTTGATTTTCGCGTCATGAGCTTTCGCGGCTTCGTGTTTTACCTTTTCGGCGGCGGCATCGGCGAAGCCCTGAAGGTAGTCAATCCCGGCCAGCGCCACAAACAGGGATTTCTTTTCCCCCGCCGTGGCATCGGTGAGGTCGGGAAGGTTTTTCGTGGGCCTCTGCGTGATGAACGCCGTGCGCTGGAACAGCTCTATCGGCCCGAAAGCCGCGCCCGGGGCTTCCCCATAGGGCTTGTGGTTGCCGTCCGCACCGGGGCGCGGTTCCCGCCCGGCCCCGGCAAGTCCTGCGGTTTGCCGGAAGATGAAATACTTGCAGGAGCCGCTCTTGTTCTGGCCGTCAATCTGAATGAGGAACTTCCGCATTGTGCCATCCGCGCGGTTCCGGAAGACACCTCCCGGAGGCTGTTCTTGAGAAAGAAGTAAGCTTGTAATTTCCCTTTCCGGGTGAGCAACTGCGGGCAGGGGCGGCAGTTTTCGATGCGGGTTGTCTTGCCCTTGCCGTTTGCGCCGGTGAGCGCAATCAGGCCGCCGGGGCTCTGGTGTTGCCGGACCCGGGTTTATTGATCAGAAACCGGGGTTTTTCGATCAGAAACCCGGGTTTCCGCAGCGCAAAAACCCGGTTTTGCACGCCGTAAACCCGGGTTTACACACCGCAGGCCCCGCCGCCGTCAGCTGCCGGTAGTCCCGCCGGTACCGCCGCCAGAAACCGCGCCGGACATCATGATGAAGTCTGGCGAGGCGCCGTTGCCGCCGCTGTTGCCGCCGCCGCCGGCGGTAAGGGAACCTGCGGCGGCTGTTCCCTAAGAATGTTTAATGCGCCCGCCCTGAGCCGGGGAGGAGGCTCCGGCATAGGGAGGCCGGATGACGCCCGCCGTATCGTAACAGGCCGCCCTCCTGAATTATCACCGTCCTTATCTTAAATGAAACTTTCTGATATTGTTAAGGTATGGGTAACAGCGATAGTAAACGAATCCTTTTGGTTGCCGGGTCGATACACCGTATCCGCATGAACACCGCCGCGGAACTTATTGATGGCGCACTTCAAAAAACGGGCGAAAGCCTGGAAGTGCTGGTTACTCGTGATACGGCCGAGGTGGAGAAGGCCCTGGACAGGATCGAGATCGCCTTCGGCGATATTCCCTTTGAACGTATCCCCCAAATGCCCAACCTCAAGTGGCTCCAGCTCTGGTCGGCTGGTGCGGATATCCTTCAGGTGATACCGGAATTGAAAGCCCTGCCGTTCCATCTGACTACCACGTCGGGGATACATGGGCAGCAAATCGCCGAACACACCTTAGCCATGATACTTACCTGGGCCAGGAAAATGGGACGCGCCTTTAGGAATCAGGGCGATCATGTCTGGATCCGGCCAAAGATGCGCGAAATGTCCACACTCAAGGGGAAGGTCATGCTGATCCTGGGATACGGGGTTATCGGCGAAGCGGTTGCCCAGGCGGCCCGGGCTTTCGGAATGAAGGTAACGGGCCTAAGGCGCAGGGCCGCCGAAGTTTCTGCCGACAGGCTGGGGGTTATGGTGATGCCCGCCGCGCGGTTATACGAGGCCCTGGGGCAGGCGGACTACGTGGTGAATATTCTTCCCCATACCCCGGATACCGAACACGGCATTGGCAAGAAAGAGTTCGCCGCAATGAAGCCCCAGGCGGTCTACGTCAGCGTGGGCCGCGGCAAAACCACCTGCGAGCCGGCCCTGGTGGAGGCCCTGAAAGCCGGGCGCCTTGCCGCCGCGCTACTGGACGTAACCGAACAGGAACCCCTGCCCGAGGATTCGCCCCTGTGGAATCTGGAAAACGTACTCCTTACCCCCCATTACGCGGGCTTTCACGAGGACTACAACGCGCTTGCCATGGAAATAGCCCTGGAAAACCTGGGCCGTTATTTCCGCGGGGAACCCCTGCGGAATCTGGTGGATAAGGGCGCGGGGTACTGAGCCGGGTGAGCCGTGATTGAAAGCCGGCGGTGCATCCACTATAAACGCGATATTCGGCAATACGTTCTCGGTATTGCACCTTTTGAAATTTGGAAACCATGAAAAAACCGCAAAACCTCAGCGCCGCGATACTCCTTCTGGTTCTCCCGGCGTTGTGCCTCCTTTCCGCTTGTGAAAGTCTGGATCGCTCCAAAAAGGGGATCGGCCTTCCCGATAAATTCGTTGTCTTTACCTTTGATGACGGCCCTAATCCCCAGGGGGATACCACCGCGCGGCTCCTGGATGTTCTGAAGAAGTACCGAATCCATGCCATGTTCGCCCTGTTGGGAGAAAATGCAGCGCATAGCCCGGAACTGGTCAGGCGTATCCGGAACGAGGGCCACTATATTATCAACCACGGGTACTATGATTCTTGGGCGGTACACATGGACCGTGAATTCTTTCTGCTCAACCTTGAAATGGGCGAGCAGGCCATCAGCGCCGCGCTGGGAGAACCGCTGAATCCCCGGCTCTACCGGCCCCAGGGCGGGTTTTACCGGAAGCGGCACCGGCGTATCTGGCAGTCCCAGGGTTATACGCTGATACCCAGCACCGCCCGGCCCCACGACGCGGTAAAAACCGCGTCCGATATGGATCAGGTGGTGCGTTTTTTGGTGCGCAGAATTGAACAACAGGACGGCGGCGTTATCATGCTGCACGACGGCCGCGATTCCCACCGCAAGATAGAGGCGGCGCTCAAGAGATACCCCGGCGGGCAGTACGACCGCGCCTGGATTCCCGATGCGGTAGAAAGGCTGATCCTCATCCTGCAGGAAAAAGGATACGCCCTTTCGGGGTTTGACGCGCTAGAGACGGCAAAATTCGACCGGTAACGGTATTCGTCATTCGCCGGGGCTCCGCTCCCTCCCCCAGGGCCGCCGCCCAAGTTTGGCATAATATCAGGAAACCCAGGTTTCCTGATAAAGAAGGCACTGTGGCGGGAAGACGGTAAAATGGAACTATGCAAATAACCATCACCATCAACTATGACCGTGCGTGGCTTATCCTGCTTTCTGCATCACCACCCGTGTAGATTTTCCGGCCGGAAAAGGTTACAGTAACGGTATGAAATCTTTGCGGGTAATCATGATTGGCGATGTGGTGGGTGTTCCGGGCCTTGACGCCCTGGATAGTCTTTTGCCCCAGCTTATCCGGGAATATTCCGCGGATTTTGCGGTGGTTAACGGGGAAAACGCCGCCGAAGGCTTTGGTATAACCGAAGACACCCTTAAACGGATTTTAGGGGCCGGCGCGGATGTTGTTACTTCCGGAAACCATGTCTGGGAAAAGCGGGAATTCTGGGAAGTCATGGAGGGCGAGCGCCGGATTTTGCGGCCCGCCAACTATCCTGAACCCGCTGCGGGCCGGGGCTGGCTTTGCCTTGAAAAAGCCGGCGCCTCCTGGCTGGTGATCAGCCTCCAGGGCCGGGAACTCATGACTCCGATAGACTGCCCCTTCAGGACCTTTGACGCGGTTATACAAGATGCCGCCGCAAAAAGCGAAGCCCCAAACGCAGGGCGCCCTCTAGTCCTGGTTGATTTTCACGCCGAATCCACCCGCGAAAAAGAATCCCTCGCCTACTACCTGGACGGCAGGGCCAGCCTTATCGTGGGAACCCATACCCATGTGCAGACCGCGGACGAACGGATACTGCCAAAAGGCTCCGGGTACATTACCGACCTGGGTATGACCGGGGTAACCAACAGCATCATCGGCATGGACGAGAAGATATGCCTGGATCGGGCCAGGAACCACGTCCTGTACCGTATGGAATGTGCGAAACCCGGACCGGGGCACGCTTCGGCCATACAGGGAATTCTTGCGGACATAGACCGGGATACGGGGAAAGCCCTGGCGGTACGGCGTATCAGCCGGGCGCTCCGGGGTACGCCGGCAGACCTGCCATGATATGGTTTAACAACCAACACGTCGTTTTGCAGGCGCTCTTGGCGACCCTCTTTACCTATGGGCTTACCGCCCTGGGCGCGGGAACGGTGTTCTTCTTCAGGAACATCAACCGCAAGATGCTGGATGGAATGCTCGGCTTTGCAGGAGGCGTCATGATTGCGGCCAGCTTCTGGTCCCTGCTTGCGCCGGCCATCGTCATGGCGGAAGCCGCCGGAAAATCCCCCCTCATACCTGCAGTCGCGGGCTTCCTTTTGGGCGGTGTCTTCCTCCGCCTGGTGGACCGCCTCCTTCCCCATCTGCACCTTGAGCACCGCCGGGAAGACGCCGAGGGAATCAAGACATCCTGGGGCCGTTCCATCCTTTTGGTCCTGGCCATTACGCTCCACAACATACCGGAAGGCCTCGCGGTAGGCGTAAGTTTCGGCACCGCCGCGGTGGGAGTCCCCGGCGCGGGGGTTACCGGCGCCGTCGTGCTGGCCCTGGGTATAGGACTCCAGAACTTTCCCGAAGGCGCGGCGGTTTCCATCCCCTTGCGCAGGGACGGGGCCTCGCGGCTTAAAAGTTTTTGGTACGGCCAGCTTTCCGGCGTTGTGGAGCCGGTCGCCGGCGTACTGGGAGCGGCCCTGGTCTTCTTCATTCAGCCCATCCTGCCCTACGCCCTGGCTTTTGCCGCCGGCGCCATGATTTTCGTGGTTGCCGAAGAACTTATCCCTGAAGCCTACCGCGAAGGAAACGACCACATTGCCACTACCGGCCTTATGCTGGGCTTTGCGATCATGATGGCAATGGATGTCGGGTTAGGATAAGCGGGTACGGGAACGAGCTTGCGGGAGTTAGATCGAGGGAACTAGATCGAGGGAACTAGTATTGAGGGAATTGAATTGCGGGACGTAAAAGAAGAAATCCGCGCCTGCGCCCTGAACGCGGGATTTATCCGCGCCCGGATCCTTGCCCCCTTTGCGCCGGAACCCCCGCCCGAAGAACCCCGGACCCCGGACAACCGCCGCTGCGGCATGCCGTCCGCCCTGATAGCGGCGTTACCCTACGGGAATCTGCCGCTGGAAGGGGACCCCCCCGCTGCCGGCGACCCCCCGCCGGGAACCGGAAGCATCGCCCCCTTTGCCCGGCGGAACTACTACCGGGAGGCGGTCCGGCGCCTGCAAGCACTGGCGGCGGAATTCCGCGCCCGCTATGGCGGAACCCGCGCCGATTACGCCATCTTCTGCAATTCCCCCTTTCCGGAAAAACCCCTGGCCCGCGCCTGCGGCCTGGGAGAAGCGGGACGGAACAGCCTCATCATTACCCCCGAAGCAGGGTCCCTGGTTATCATCGCGGGGATGACCCTGCCCCTGGCCCTGAAACCGGATACCCCCCTTACGCAGGATGAATCCTTCTTCTTTTGCGGGGCCTGCGACCCGGAACATCCCCCCTGCAAAGCGGCCTGCCCTACAAACGCCGTCCGTGGGGACGGGACGATAGAGCGGGAGCGGTGCATTCAATGGTATGCGTCGGGGAACGGCGCGACAGTACCGCCGGAGGTCGTCCGGCATTGGGGCAGGCGGCTGTACGGCTGTACGGCCTGTCAGGATGCGTGTGTTAGAAACCGCCGGCCCATTCCGGGAACGCGGACGAGTGAAGGGATGCTCCCGGCATACCTGGACTGCCGGGAACTGTTGGCGGCCTCGGACGAGGAATTGAAAGCCCGATTCAAAGGTACCGCCCTGGGACTTTCCTGGCCGGGCCCCCAGGGGATCAGAAGGACCGCCCGGCTCGCGGGGCGCTGCCCGGACCCGGCGGGCTTCTTCCTGCTCCCCGCAGGGCAGAGCCCCCGGCGGGGTGACGGGGCGGAGCCCCGCGAGGTCCGGCGCTGCCGGACCCCGGTTTCTTGAGCGCAAAAACATTTTTC
>JAITLF010000076.1 GCA_031278025.1 Treponema sp. | reverse complement strand
GGTTACGCCATGGCGGTTGTTTTGGCGGCCTATGGCGCTTCGGTGGTGATCAGTTCCAGAACCAAAGAGGACTGTGACCGGGTTGCGAAAGAGATAAACGACATGGGCGGCAAGGCCGTTCCTATCCCTTGTGATGTCAGAAAAGTTGATGATATCAACCAGCTTGTGGCAAAAACCGAAGAGATTTACGGCAAAATTGATGTTTTTGTGAACAACGCGGGCATAGGCATTACCAAGCGGATAACGGAGATGTCCGAAGATGAATGGGACGATGTGGTAGACACGGACCTTAAAGGGGTGTTTTTCGGTATGGCCGCCGCGGGTAAATCAATGATAGCCCATGAAATAAGGGGCCGCATCATAAATATTTCCTCCGCCGGGGGCCTCGTGGGTACGAAAAATATCGCCTCCTACTGTGCTTCCAAAGCGGGGGTGGTTTCCCTGAGCAAGACCGGCGCCATGGAATTCGGGAAATACGGCATCACGGTTAATACCGTCTGTCCGGGATACGTTCCCACCAGCATTAACAAAAAACCTCTGGAAATACCAAAAGTACGGGAGCAGATTCTCGGGCGGACAGCCTTAAAACGGCTCGGCGAACCCTGGGAGGTGGCGGCCCTGGTTCTGTTTCTGGCCTCCGATGCGTCAAGCATTATCACCGGCGCCTTTGTGGCGGCGGATATGGGGACCACCTGCAATTAGAATTCGTGAGCAATATAAACGGATTATTCATGGAACGGCTTAAAAAATTTTTTAGAGAGGAGCAAAAAGAATGGGAGTAGGAACTTTTGAACAATACCGGGAAAGAATGTATAAGATGAAACCCAATATTTATATTGGGAAAGAAGTGATCGACCGGAGGGATCCGCGCCTTGAGCCGGGTATGTATGTCATGCGGCAGACTTTTGACTGCGCCCACGATGAACGGTACCGGGATATATGTACCGCCACGTCCCACCTGACCGGTGAAACCATCAACCGCTTTACCCATATTCACCAATCCCAGGAGGATCTCTTTAAAAAGCAGGAAATGACCAAACTTCTGAGCCACCGGGTAGGCGGTTGTATTCAACGATGCATGGGAATTGACGCTCTTAACGCCCTTTCGGTGGTTACCTACGAAGTCGATCAGGCTTTGGGGACCGGGTTTAACAAGAATTTTATTGAGTATTTAAAATATGTGCAGCAGAACGATATTGTGGCAAACTGCGCCCAGACCGATGTAAAGGGAGACCGGCTGAAACGTCCCAATGAGCAGGAAGACCCGGATATGTACCTTCGGATCATTGAATCCCGGGAGGACGGAATTGTAGTTCGGGGCGCAAAGAGCTGTAATTCCGCTTCCCCCTATGTAGATGAGATTATTGCCACACCAACCCGGTTCATGGGATCAAAGGACAGCGCTTATGCCGTTTCTTTCGCCTTACCCGCGGATTGGCCGGGGATAAAACTCGCAGCCCTGCCGGGGATTCGGCACAAACGAAAGTACATCGACGCGCCTGTTGCCCATGTAGGCGACATGGAGTCCCTGACGATTTTTGACGATGTGTTTGTCCCCAAAGAACGGGTATTCCTTAACGGTCTTGAGAATCCAGGCTGTACGCCTTATGCGGGATTCCTGGCCATCATGTTTGCCCACTTCCACCGGCACTCATATACCGGCTGTAAGCCCGCGGCGTCGGAAGTATTGGCAAGCAGCGCGGCCCTGGTGGCCGAATATAACGGCATCGAAAAAACCAGCCATGTGCAGGAAAAGCTCTGCCATATCATTACCATCGCCGAACTCGTATACGCCGCCGGTATCGCCAGCGCGGTGCGCTGCGTCAAGATGCCCAGCGGTACGGTAATCCCCGATGAGATCCTTACCAACGCGGGCCGTAAGCTGGCGGGGGAGGAGATTTACAATGAAGTCCGGATTCTGGCGGACCTTGCCGGCGGCTTGATTGCCACCCTGCCGGTGGAAGAATCCTATTATGCGGAAGCGACCGGAGATCTGTTGAATAAATACATCAAGCGTAATCCCCAGATTCCTTCTGAAAATGTTCACCGCTGTTTCCGCATGATCGAGGATCTGATTGTCTCAGAATTTGGCGCTTCCCAGATGGTCGCGGGCCTCCACGGCGGCGGATCCCCCCAGATGGAAGCGGTCGCCATGATGGGGGGATACGATTTAGAGGAGTTGAAAGGGATCGCAAAGTACCTCGCCGGTATTGAAAAAGACATTCCTCTCCACCGGCGCAAAACTGTTACCCCAAGGCGGGTTCTTGAAAAATTCAAAAGGCAGGAGGGTAAGTAATGGCAATAAAAACAGTCGGGGTGATAGGCGCGGGCGTTATGGGCAGCGGCATTGCCCAGGTAACAGCCATGGCCGGTTATGGGGTTATGTTGAGAGATGTGGAGGCTTCTTTTCTTGAAAAGTCAATCAACCGTATTGAGGGGGGCCTCGACCGCCTGATAGAGAAGGGAAAATTGGCGGAAGATAAAAAGAAAGAGATTCTGGCCCGTATAGTTCCTGTTACTTCGTTAACCGAAATGGAAGATCCGGATCTTATTATTGAGGCGGCCCCTGAAAATTTGGAAATAAAACAACGCTTATTCGACGATTTGAGTAATATCTGTAAACCGGAGACCATCTTTGCTTCAAATACCTCTTCAATATCCATTACCCAGTTGGCGGTATCAAGCGGCAGGCCGGAACGTTTCTGCGGGTTCCATTTCTTTAACCCGGTCCCGGTGATGAAACTTGTGGAAATCATCAGCGGCCTTCTTACCGGGCAGGAAAGCATTGATGCGGTCCGGGCTTTTGCGGAAGGAATCGGAAAGACCCCTGTCCTTGTTAAGAAGGACAGGCCGGGATTTATTGTAAACCGGCTTCTGGTTCCCTACCTGAACGAGGCGGTCCGGATTCTGGAAGAGGGGATCGCCTCGGCGGAGGATATTGATAAGGCTGTGGAATTCGGCCTCAACTATCCGGTGGGGCCCTTTAAGATGCTCGATACCGGCGGTATAGATCTGACCGTTACGGTCCTCGACTATTTTAAGGACGAGTACAACGACAACGCCTATGCCCCCCGGGCAACGCTGAAACAACTTCTGCGGGCGGGGAAACTGGGACGAAAATCGGGAGAGGGTTTTTACAAATACCCATAGGCGGGCCATGAAGTACGAACATATTTTATTTGAATGTAATGAAGGTATCGCGGTGATTACCATTAACCGGCCAAAGTTTATGAACGCCCTCTGCGGGGCCTTAAACCTGGAAATGCTCGATGGGCTGGACCGCATCGAGAAGGACCATGCGGTCAGGGCCGTGATACTAAGCGGGGGGCCCAAGGTTTTTGCCGCGGGAGCGGATATTGCGGAAATGATAAACGCTACTCCCGGAGACGCGGAAAAAACAGCGGCCCTGGGGCACAGGGTCCACGATACGATTGAGGCGCTTCCGGTTCCGGTTATCGCCGCGGTTAACGGCCCGGCCCTGGGCGGCGGCTGTGAACTTGCCCTGGCCTGCGATTTCAGAATTGCCGCCGAGGACGCGCTGTTTGCCCTTCCCGAAGTGAGCCTGGGGATCATTCCCGGCGCCGGCGGCACCCAGCGGCTCCTGCCCCTGGTCGGCCCCGCCGTAACCAGGGAAATGGTTCTCCTGGGCCGCAAGGTAAAGGGCGACGAGGCTGAGCGGATTGGCCTTGCGAACAAGGCGGTTCAGCCAGGGGCGGTTATGGAAAGCGCCCTGGAGATGGCCCGTAAACTTGCAAAAATGCCCGCGGTGGCCCTGGCTTTAGCGAAACAGGCGATCCTGGCGGGGCTTAACGAAACCCTTAATCAGGG
>JAITLF010000055.1 GCA_031278025.1 Treponema sp. | reverse complement strand
CTTTTAATGCGTTTTGGTATTTGGGTAGTGTATTGGGCGTTATTTCGGATATTTGACAGCAGATATGACAGCAATATATTTGAAAGTGGAATAACACAGAGTAACACCCAGACACATGGAGACACAAACGCTTGACGCAATTCATTGTATCATATACACTTAGTAACAGGTAGACACACAGGATAACAGGGAAACACAAACCGCCTAATAACGGAACGTTATGCGAAATACGACCCAAAACAGCGTGAAGTCTCACGTAAAAATCTGACCGAAGCCCGGAAAATCTCACGTTAAAATTCTGACCATGAGTTTTACCTGTCAGTATCGTTGCGCCGTTTGGGGCAATTGGTCAACCGCCCGCTCCAGAGCGTCCTGGAGGCGGACGATGTTCAGCCGCTTCCTCCCGGCCTTCAGCCGCTCCTTCGCTTCCTCACCGACATCATCCCGTGCCAAAAGCCGTTCATACGGTGTGGCAGGCTGGTCATAGACCTTCTTCGTCTTCCCCTTCCCATCCCGTGTTTTATCAATGAGCTTGGTGCGGGGATAGAAATAGTTGAGCAGGGGATTGAGGATGCGGTATACCGCCGCCAGGGCCTCCTCGTTGGTATGCCGGGCATGGCCGACGGTCTTACGAACCACATCGCCGTTCTTCCGCTCCACGTAACAATTGTCGTTTTTGTGATATGAGCGGCTGCGGGTAAAGGTGATTTCCCGTTGTTCGCACCAGGCCTTCATGGCGAAGTTGATGAACTCCCCGCCGTTGTCGCTGTCGATGCCTTTCAGGGGGACGGGGAAGGAGGCGAAGACATCATCCGTGGCCTGCCTGACCCAGCGGCGGGCTTTGTTTTTCAGGGCCCGTTCCCCGGTCCATTGAGTGCCGCTTCGGTGACGGTCAAGGTAAAACAAAACTCCCCCGAAGCGTTGCCGCCGTCGTGTGAAACGGTGTCTATCTCGCAAAAACCGGGCTTTTGCTCGTCCCGGGGCCAGAACACCTTCACCGGGATTTGATGCTTCAAGAGGGAACCGGGGGTAGTCGTAGACCGTCCCTTCAGGCGGTGTTTTTTCCGCTCCCCCTTGAGGATCCGTTCCGCCGTGGAACGGCTTATCCGAATAAGTTGCCGCCGGATGTCTTGGGTAATCCCAAACCGCGATTTCCGGGCCAGGACGGCGATGTTTGCCCTGATGAGGGGACCAGGCGCCTCCCGCACATGCCCTTGAAGAAGTCCCGGAGCCTGACCACACAGGCCGCGGTATCCGGGCCGTAGCGCTTGGTATAGACCCGCTTTTTTCCGGTTTTATGAGTGATGTGTGCTTTGACCAGTTTCCCGTTCAGGCGCAGGAGTTTGGTTTTCCCTTCGCCGCCCGGGATGCCGATAGCGTACTTCCGGTTATAGCCGGCAGCGCTGATGAAATCGTTGAGAATCTTTGATTTCTCAACCTTGCTTTGAGCGGCCCGGTAGCTGGCGGCGAACTCCCGGACAAGCGGTTTTCGTTCTTTCATGGATAACCCCGTAATTTCCTCCGGCGGCTTTCCCGCCGGATACAGTGTAGGTTTCCATGGTCAGATTTTTACGTGAGATTCCGCCTCCCCTTCCGTCAGATTTAACGTGAGGCAACGCGTATTGTAGACATCAGGGGCAAATTTCAATAAAATAACGTAACCATTCAGTCGCCTGCGGGGAAAAGCGTCGGCAAATTCGTTGCCGCAATCGGCGGAATGAAGGGGCTTTTGGGGATTAAGATGAGTTCATGGAATGTTATCGAAAAGGAAGTACTTCTCGCTTTACTGCCCCACCGGGAGAATATGCTTCTTTTGAGCAGGATCGTTGATTACGATTTGGACGGGCATACCATCAGGACGGAATACGATATTACACGGGACTGCCTTTTCCACGATCCGGCCCTTGACGGGATTCCCGCCTGGATTGGCTTTGAGTGCATGGCTCAGAGCGCGGCGGTAATTACGGGGCTTGAAAATCGAAAACCGGGATTGGGACTTATTCTGAGTGTTTCATGTATGGAAATTCAACAGCCGCTGCTTCGGGCCGGCTCAACCGTTTCCATAACCGTTACCGAGGATGTAAAGATGGACTCGGTTTACACGTATATTGCCGAAATGTCGTTGGAGGATAATCCGGTAGCGAAAGCTAAACTGACAGTATACACCACGCGGGACGAATCGGCGTTCGCGGATACGATTGCGGTGAATAACGGGCCGCGTTAAGGGTAAGATCCGGCATTTTGGTGTGGTTTTGGGTTATTTATGGAAGTTGAAAAAAAGGTTTTGATTACCGGGGCGGGACGGGGTATAGGCCGGGCCATAGCGCTGGCGGTTTCGGAGGCGGGGTACACGGTCATCGCCCACTACAATTCAAGCGGGGCAATGGCAAGATCCCTGGAAGAGGAAATCCGTTCCCGGGGAGGAAAGGCCGAACTTCTCAAGTTTGACGTGAACGACCGGGATGAGTGCCAAAGGGTGCTTGAGGCGTGGACCGGGGAAAACGGCGCGCTTTGGGGCATCGTGAACAACGCGGGCATCACCGCGGATGATGCGTTTCCGGCCATGAGCGCGGAAAGATGGGACAGAGTGGTGCATACCAACCTTGACAGCTTTTACAATGTGTTGCATCCCCTGATCATGCCCCTCTGCCGGAAAAAGCGGGGGCGGATCATTACTATCTCGTCGGTGGCCGGAATAACCGGTAACCGGGGACAGGTTAATTACAGCGCTTCCAAGGCCGGGATCATCGGGGCCAGTAAAGCCCTGGCGGTAGAATTGGCAAGCCGGTCCATTACAGTAAACTGCATCGCACCGGGGGTCATCGAAACTGAAATGATTAAAGACACATCGCTCGACAGGCTACTTCCGATAATACCGATGGGCCGGGTGGGAAAACCCGAAGAAGTGGCGGCTCTGGCGGTGTTCCTGCTTTCGGAAGAGGCCTCCTACATCACCAAGCAGGTCATTGTCGTTGACGGAGGGCTGGTTTAGGGGATGAGTGTGGAAAAGAGACGGGTCGTGGTAACCTGCGGCGGCATTGTCAGTTCTCTGGGATGTGAATGGCCGGATATTCTCAAAAATTTGAAAGCGGGAAAGAACTTTGTTCGCCGCATCGACGATTGGGCAAAGTACAAGGGGATGAATACCCAGCTTGCCGCGCCGGTAGACTTTGAGATACCCGATTTTCCCCGAAAGAAGATCCGCGGTATGGGGCGGGTGGCCCTGCTTGCGCTCGCGGCAACCGACAAAGCTCTCGTCTTGGCGGGACTGGCCGATTCACCGGAACTCAGGGGAGGGCGCTGCGGCATCGCCTACGGTTCCTCCATGAGCGGCGTGGAACCTATCATGGACATTTATAACATGATGGTAACCAACGACACTTCCAAAAT
>JAITLF010000002.1 GCA_031278025.1 Treponema sp. | reverse complement strand
GCTGGATGAGTTTTTTGCGGGGTTACGGATGATATTCAGCCGGTATCTGTTTCAAACGTGGGAGGACTTTATCGGCTTCGTGACCATGGAAGATGATCCCGATGGCTAAATGTAAAACTCCTGCGGAGGCTCATTTTCCTCTTGAATTATGGGCAAATCGGGGGTATCCTGTAAGGGATGAATGCTGTCCGCCTCTTGGCGCTTGATTTGGACGATACGCTGCTCCGGTCAGACTTGACCATCTCCTACCGTACCAGAAACGCGATCAAACGGGCGGAGGCCGCCGGAGTAACGGTAGTGCTGGCCTCCGGCAGGATTCCCGCGGCAATGGAGCACTTTGCGTATCTTCTGGGCATGCACAAACAGCCCGGCTATCTTATCTGCAATAACGGCACCGTCATTCAGGAAAGCCAGAGCGGCGCCACTGTCAGCGAGGTCAAGATCGAAGCGGGAGTGGCCCTTACCGCTTTTGATCTGGCCGACGCCGAGGGGTTTCCCGTGCAGATTTATGAAGACGACATTATGTACGTGTCGCGGCCCAACGAGTTCACCGAGTACGATCAGAAGCTGACCGGGCTGCGGCAGGTGGTGGTGGAGAATTTCAGGGCCATGGTGGGCGGCGGGTGCCACAAGCTGCTTATTCCGGGAGACCCCGCGCTGCTCTCGCCGCTGGAAAGCATCATCAGAACCTACCTGGGCGATGACATTACCCTTTTTACCAGCAAACCCTACTTTCTGGAGATCCTCCCTGCCCATACCGACAAGGGAAGCGCCCTGGCGATGGTGGCGAAACTGCTGGGCGTCAAACAGGAAGAGGCTATGGCTATCGGCGACTCCATGAACGACGAGGCGATGATCCGCTGGGCCGGTATGGGTGTCGCTATGGCCAACGGCGATGACCGGATAAAAAGCATCGCCGCGCTGGTAACGGAAAAAACCAATGACGACGACGGAGTGGTGGAGATTATCGAGAAATATATCCTGTCCAAAGGAAAATCCAATGCCTGATCCCGCACAGATACCTCCCAAAACGGACCGGGACGCTAAAGCCAAAAGACTGGAAGATATTCCCATCAGCACTGTGGATTCCCCCTCGGTAGTGCTGGAACTAATTTACCAGTTAAAAATAAAAGACGTGATGGCGACCGCGGTGATTACCGGGGAAAAGACACATACCCTGCGGCACATTCAGGCGATAATGCGGGAGAACCACATTACCGGCGTTCCCATTGTGGAAGGGCGGCAGCTTGTAGGCCTCGTTTCCATTGACGACATCGTGACCGCCCTTGACAAGGGCTATATCGATCTGCCCGTGGCAGAGCGCATGACCAGGAACGTTATCGTGTTACAGGATGATATGCCCCTTTCTTTCGCCATTTCCTACCTTAACAAATACCATTACGGCCGCTTTCCGGTGCTCAACAAGAGCCAGGAACTGGTGGGCATCCTTACCTCTACCGACGTGATCAAAACCCTCCTGGTAGAGATGAACCGGGAAGTGCTGCGGCTTGAAAAAATACAAAAAGAATCGGGAGGCGCTTCACTGCCCTATTCGGAAATGGAATTTAACGTTCCCCGCTACGATTTTGAGCTGGCGGGCCACGCTTCCACGGAAATTAAAAAAGCGTTAAAGCAGCGTAACTTTGATCCCAAACTCATCCGGCGGATCGCCATTGCCAGTTATGAGCTTGAAATCAACCTGGTGGTTCATTCCCAGGGGGGTGGCATCCGCTGCTCCATTCAGCCCGACAAGGTGACGATAGTCGCCGCCGACACCGGCCCGGGCATCGCCGATGTGAACCAGGCTCTGCAAGAGGGCTGGTCAACCGCCAACGAATACGTCCGTTCCCTGGGCTTCGGCGCGGGCATGGGCCTTGCCAACACCAAGCGGGTCTCCGATGAATTTTCGATTAACTCCGCCCCGGGATCTGGTACTACGGTGCGCTCGGTGGTGTATGCTACTTCTTCCAAGGACGAAACCTGAATGACCGTAAGGGAAGCCGCCGCCGTCCTGGGCGCCGAAATCTGTCAGGACGAATTTAACGATAGCGAACTTACCGGGGCCTACACTTCGGATCTGCTCTCGGACGTAATGGCCAACGCCAAAGACGGCGGCGCGCTTATCACCATACAAGCACACAAGAATACCGTGGCGGTGGCCACTCTGGTAAACATTGCGGTAATTGTTATCTGCAACTCGCGGCCCCTGCCGGACGACATGCTGGAAGCCGCCAAAGACGAGGGCATCGCCGTTATGCGCACTAAGGAAAACCAGTTCACCGTTTCGGGGAAACTGTGGGATTTATTAAAAAATCCCTGAGCGCGATAGAGGTAGGCCTTGCTGGCGGATCTGCATAATCATTCCTGTTTATCGCCCTGCGGCTCTTTGGATCTTTCGCCCCGTTATCTGGCGGAACTCGGTGCGGCCAGGGGACTTAAAATGATGGCTCTTACAGACCACAACTCAAGTCTCAACTGCCCGGCCTTTGCCCGGCTCTGCCCCCGCTACGGGCTCATCCCCATTTTCGGCATGGAGGCCACTACCAGCGAGGAAATTCACGCCCTCTGCCTTTTCACGAACCTTGAAGCGAGCCTTGCCTTCAGCGAATACGCCTATTCGATACTGACGCCCTTCCCCAACGATCCGGAAAAAACCGGCGACCAGGTGTACGTTGACGCGGAAGACAACATCGAAGGGGAAGTGGCGTACTATCTGATAAATCCTCTGGACCTGTCCGTCGACGCCGTGGGGGCGAAGGCCGCCGAATACGGCGGCATTGTGATTCCCGCCCATGTGGACCGGCCCGCTTTCTCCATGACCAGCCAGCTTGGGGTAATAGTGGAAGGCCCCTGGGCGGCGCTTGAGTGCACCCGTATTCCGGCGGGAATGAGCGGCTTTCCCCCCGTGGACACTTTGGGCTATCCCCTCATCACTTCCTCCGACGCGCATTACCCGGAGCACGTAGCCCGCCGGCCTTTCGAGCTTGACATCAGCGCGGAAGAATTACAGCCCGGCGGCCCCGGCACGGAAGCCGATATGCAAGCGTTTAAGCGGGCCCTGCAGAAACGGTCCGGGTAGTGAAATGAGCCTGTTCCAAAACTAATTGACTGTGCGCTCGCATTCCCGGCATAGCCGGGGGCACGGTTTTGGAACAGCCTCAACTGCTAACCATGTCCGGGAATGGAACGAATTGGTACTTGTCAATTCCACGCAGGATGGGTACGGTATGCTAAAGGGGGTACTGTGGATCGCATCGCAGACCGGTTGATAATCAAAAACGCCCGGATAATTACGGAGAATGCTATCGTGGAGGGGGATCTGCTGGTAGAAGAGGGCCGCATCGCCGCCTTTGGCGCCGTCCTTGACGGGGTGCCGGGGGCCGAAGAGTTGGATGCTGGCGGACTTTTCCTTTCTCCCGGGTTCATCGATCTTCATAATCACGGCCGGCTTGGGGCCAATATAATGGACAACAAAGAATCCTCCCTTGAAACTATCGCCCAGGGGCAGTTGAGCCATGGGGTGACGGGTTTTCTAGCCGGTACCTCGTCGGCGCCTTGGAATCATAACCTTGCCGCCATCCGTACCGCCGCCCGCTGGCGCGCGGGGGAAGGTATGGCCCGGTGCCTGGGGCTCTACCTGGAGGGTAATTATTTTTCCATGGAGAAACGAGGGGCGCATAATCCCGCGTATCTGCGTTCCCTGTCGATGGAGGAGATGGAGGATCTCCTGGAGGTGGGAGGGGGAGCTGTAAAGGTGGTCTGCCTTTCACCGGAATTGCCCGGAGCTGCGGCCGTAATTCGTTTCCTCAGGGAACGGGGGGTGGTGATATCCGCGGCCCATTCCAACGCGGGATATGACGAGGCCATGGCGGGGATCAACGCGGGGGTTACCCAGGCTACCCATACCTTCAACGGTATGCGGCGCCTTGACCAGCACGAGCCGGGGATTCTCGGGGCGGTTCTGACCGATGACCGGGTGATCTGCGAAGCTATTGCCGACGGCGTCCATCTGGCTCCGGCGATACTCAACATGATGCTGAAACTCAAAGGGCCGGACCGTATTGCGCTGATCAGTGATTCAGTGGAACTGAACGGCCTTTCCGATGGACAGTATCAATTCGAGGGTCATACCATTACCGTCAGGGCCGGAACCATACGGTTGGAGGACGGCAGGTTGGCCGGTTCATGTCTGAGTCTTGATATGGCGGTACGAAATATGGTGAATCTGGCGGGGGCTTCCCTTCCCCAAGCGGTGCGAATGGCTTCCCTGGTACCCGCCCGGGTCCTGGGGCTTCAGAATACGAAGGGCAGCATCGCCGTGGGGAAGGATGCGGATCTGATCCTTTTTGACGGCGGGATCAACATAAAAAGAGTGTTTATTGGGTCAAAAAAATGTTTGACATAGCCCAATCTATAGTATATTGTTATAGAACATGGCCTGTGGATAGGCTGTGGGTAAGTAGGGGGATGCGGAGTTTCCGCCGGATATAATTATTTTGATTACAAGGAGATAAGTATGAGCACAGTGTTGTTCGCGTTTCTGCTGGCTGCGGTGACGGGGATCATCTTCGTCTTCGTGGCGCTGGGCGTCAATTTCTGGGCGCCTCTGATGCTGGGCTTCCTCGCCGGGATTATCGTGGGGGATATTAATATCGGCCTGCAGGTCGGCGCCACGTGCGCCCTTATGGCCCTGGGGTTCTATACCTACGGGGGCGCTACCATGCCGGATTATAACATCGGGGCGATTTTTGGGGTCTTTGTGGCAAAACAATCAGGGGATATCAACCAGGGACTGGTAGTCGCCGCGGCCCTGGCGTTACTCATGGCCCTCTTTGACATCCTCGGCCGGGGAGCCACTACCGTATTCCAGCACGGCGGTGACCGGGCCCTTGCCAGGAGAAGTCTTAAATCCTTTGAGCGCTGGCATATGGCGGGGACTATCCCCTGGTTTCTGGGCCGTTTCATCCCGGTGTTTATCGGTATGATCTTCATTGACCGGTACCAGCTTGTGGCCGATGCGGTGGAAGGCCTTGCCTGGCTCAAAAACGGCCTTGGAGTCGTCGGCTCCGCCCTTCCCGCGGTGGGGTTTGCCTTGCTCCTCTCCTACATGGATCTCAAGAACTACTGGCCGTATATGCTGGTAGGCTATGTGCTTTTTGCCTACATGGGGGTGCCTACGGTAGGGCTTGCCATCATCGGCGTTGCCGCGGCGGGACTTTATATGAAGGATAGGCAGGCTAAACTGGCCCAGACCGCGGCGGCGGACGAAGGAGGAGAATAACATGGCCAAGACCAATCAAAAACTTTCCCAAAAAGCTCTCAAGAGTGCGATTACCCGGCATAACTGGTTTCTCCAATTTTGCTGGAATTATGAACGGATGCAGGCCTCCGGTTTCGCCTATGCCCTGGTGCCGGTTATGAAGGAGCTTTACAGCACCGAAGAAGAGGTATGCGAAAACCTTGAACGGCACATGCAGTTCTACAACAGCCACCCCGGCGCGTCGGCGATCATCTTCGGCGCCTCGGCGGCCCTGGAGGAAGATTACCAGACAGAAATGTCCGACAGTATCAAGGTAGCCCTGATGGGTCCTATGGCCAGTATCGGCGATACGATCCAGGCGGTGCTGGTGCAGCCCTTTGCCTTTATCCTGTCCGCTGCTCTGGCCGCGGAGGGAAGTCTCCTTTCCATTCCGGTACTGCTCATCCCCGGCCTCTTTATTTTCTGGGCCCGGTGGCCGATCTTTTGGTGGGGATACAGACGTTCCGTGAAGATCATCGAGGATGTAAGCGGCCAAACCGACTTTAACCTGTTGCGGGAGGCGGCCCAGATTCTGGGGCTCACGGTGGTGGGAGGATTCGTGCCGGGGATGGTCGGCATATCCCTAAAGTACGCCTATACGAAAGAAATAGAGGGAGTGGCCCAGTCCGTGGCCCTGCAGGCTACGCTGGACGGTATTCTGCCTTACCTTCTGCCCATTGCCACGGTGGCCTTTTGCTACTGGCTCCTCAAAGGCAGGAAAATTACCCCGGTCAAAGTGATCGCCATTCTGGCGGTCATTACCTTCGTGCTTGGCGCGGTCGGGATACTGTAATCTTATTATGGTAGGCATCGTTGTTATAAGCCATGGCGATATGGCCCAGGGGGTGCTGTCCGCCGCATCCATGTTGTCCCCCGGTTCGGAGCAGCTTACCTCTCTCTCCCTTTATCCGGAGGACAATCCTGACGACTATCAGCAGAAGCTGGAAGAGAAAATCAGGGAAGTCGATTCGGGGGACGGGGTGTTTATCCTCGCCGACATGCTGGGCGGTACCCCCTGCAACAGGGCTATGTATTCACTAGGCGAAAAAACAAGGATGCTTACCGGACTGTCCCTGCCGATGCTCTGTTCCCTCCTCGCCATTAGGGAGGAGGGGGCGGACATCGCGTCCATTGCCAAAGAGGTGATGGCGGAAGCGAAGGAAGGTATGGTCGACGTTAATGAATTAACAAAGAAAGAGGGATTAATCCATGATTAAACACTTGAGGATTGATAACCGGCTAATTCACGGCCAGGTCGCGGTGGGCTGGCAGAAGTATATCAATGCCAAGGCTATTATTATCTGCAACGACAAAGTAGCGGCTGACCCCATCCAGAAGATGGCCCTGCCCCTTGCCGCCAGGGGTTCCAAGGTGCTGGTGTATACCCTGGCCGAAACGCTGCGGTACGAGAAGGATCATCCCGATGAATCCATCTTTGTCATTGCCAAGTTTCCCCAGGACGCGCTGGACATTCTCAAGTCGGGGGTAAAGGTAGAAACCATCAATGTGGGCAACGCGGCGCCGATTGCGAAGACAAAATATGTCATGGTGACCAAATCCATCGCCGCCACCGCGGAAGATGCCGTTATCTACCGGCAGCTTGCCGAGTTGAACGGGGGAAAACTGACTTCCCAGATCATGACCTCCATGGAGACCATAGACTTCCTTGCGGCCCTGAAGAAGGCGGGACTCTAAATTTAGTGCAGGTCCGGATAGCCCGTATACTCAACAAACTCCTTGTCATCTTTGCGGCGCTGGTGCTTGTTCTCTTTACCGGTATATTCTTTGTGGCAAAGCGATACCCGGATTACCGGTTTTACTATATCGCCGCCTTTGTCATCGTTACCGTGACTTTGACGGTGGTGTTCAAATGGCTTGAGAACCGCTGGGACAAGTCGGTGATTCTGAAGATGGCCAGAGAGGGGAAGATCGCCCTGATGAACATCCGGAGCGGCAGGCGTCTCTTTCCCCTGCGGGACACGGGGCTGGTTAACTACTGGATCTACGAAATCGAAGGTGATCTTTACAATAGCGAACATGAAAAACTGGAAAAGGTCTTTCATGAAAAGATGAATAGGGACGTGGGGGAAATTCCCCAGGGGTCGGTCTACGTCACCTACGATGATACCAAACCTTCCCAGATCTTCATCATCCCCAATGTGGTCATAAGCAACCTGCCCAACCTTATTCCCATCGTCGCCTCCTACGAGAAGGATAAAAAGATCGCCGTCAAATATCTGGATGTCTTTTATCGGCGGGGTATGGTGCTGAGGACGGTTCGGGAAGCTATGGCGGAATATAAGCTCAAGGGGCAGGCCGGGGAACAGCCGAAAAAGGAGACCGGCCAACATGCCGGGAAACGGGCGTGAAGATAGGAACGGTCGGCACCAATTTTATCGCCGTCAGTTTTATCGAGGCGGCGCGGCAGACCGGAAAGGTGGAGATACTTTCCTGTTATTCGCGGAAGCAGGAGACCGCCGATGCCTTTGCGGCGGTGCAGGGAATTCCCCGGTCCTTCTCCTCCAGGGATGCCTTTCTGGGCGATGACTCGGTGGATTTTATCTATATAGCGGCCCCCAATTCCCTCCATTTCCAGTGGGCCGGGGATGCCCTCAGGGCGGGCCGGAATGTGATCTGTGAGAAGCCCTTCATGTCAAACGGGGCGGAGTTTCAGGATATCGTCGATCTTGCCCGGGAGCGGGGACTTTTTCTTTTTGAGGCCCTAACGGTACCCCACCTGCCCAACTACCGCCTCATCAGGGAGAAACTTCCCCTGCTGGGGCCCATACGCCTGGTGCAGCTCAATTTTTCCCAGTATTCAAGCCGCTACGATGCGTATCTCCGGGGGGAGGATCCCAACGTGTTCAGCCCCGCCTTTTCGGGGGGCGCGCTGATGGACCTGAATTATTACAACCTCAATTTTGTCACCGGCCTCTTCGGCCTCCCCGGATCGATCCGGTATTTTCCCAACCGGGGGAAAAACGGCATAGACACCTCAGGGGTCCTCGTTATGGAATACGGGGGGGTCGTCTGTACCGCCGCTGCCTGCAAGGACAGCGCCAGTCCCGATTTTCTGCAGATTCAGGGAGAAAAGGGGTACATTCACTCTTCCTCCACGAGCAGCAATCTGCGGGAGGGCTTTACCCTGCATATCGGGGATTCGCAGGAATTTTTCAATCTACAAAAAAATACCAATGTCCTTTACTACGAAATTCTCGATTTTGCGGAAGCCTTCGCCGCCGGTGACCGGAGTCTCTGCGAAGCGCCGCTGGAGGCAGGCCTCCAGTCGGCCCGGCTTGTTGACCGGGCACGGCTGGACGCGGGGATCCGTTTTCCCGCCGATGATTATCGACGGGAAAACGGTTTTTCGGGACGGGAACCTTCAGGGGATTAGATGAAGAGCGGATTTGCCCAGGTTTCCATTACCCCCGACAGATCCTGCGTATTGGCGGGGTATTATAAGTCCCGGCCCGCCGCGGGGATGCATGACGAGGTCTATGTCCGGGCGCTGGTCTTCCCCGGTCCGATAGTTATGCTGTCCCTGGACATCCTCAACGCGGACCGCCTTTCCATGGATCGCATCCTCCGGGCCCTTGCCCCCCTGGGCGTCGAAGAGGATGGGCTGCTGGTTACCGCCGTCCACACCCACTCTTCCTTTGGCGGCATCTTCGACACCACCGCAGGGCTTAAGAAGGAACTGCGGATCATGTTTGGAGAAACCGACGAGGCCCTTCTTGCCATGCTGGCGGAACGCTGCGCCGCAGCGGTAAAAGCAGCCCTGGCCGACATGGTGGAAACGGAGATCCGTTTCATCCGGGGATCGATCGAAGGGCTGGGAACCAACCGCCATTCCCCGGAACTTCCCTATGACAAGGACCTCTGGTGCATCGAATGGTTCAGGGCCGACGGGAAAAAAATCCTCCTCTACAACCTGAGCTGCCACCCGACAGTGCTGAACGGTGAAAATCTCCTCATAAGCGCCGATTTTCCCGGCTGTGTTGCCGCCCGGCTCCGGGATGTCTATGATATGGTGTTCTTTGTCAACGGTTCCGCCGGGGATGTGAGTACCCGTTTTACCCGCCGGGAAAGTGGGTTTTCCGAATGCGATCGCTTTGGCGCCCTCACCGCCGGCCGAATCATGGAACTGGCGGCATCCGGTACGGCCCCGCCGGATGCGGGGGGCGGCGTTTCCTTTCCGGCTTCTGCAGAGGCCCTTGAGCGGGTGGAACTGACGTACCACCGTTTTCATTTGAAAGCGGCCGCTGTTGACGGGATCGCCGCCGCGGAGGCGAAGCTGGCCGCCGCCCAAAAGCGGCTGGACGCGGTCAAGGCTTCTTCTGCCGGCGCCGGGGATATCCGTAGTGCCGAATCCTTTGTGGAGGCGGCCCTCATCAATGTGATGAAGGCAAAGGCGGCAGGCGGACAGCAGGCCGGGGATATTGATTTCCCTACCGGCGTACTTTCCATCAACGGGAGAAAGATCCTCTGTGTACCCCTGGAACTTTTTTCCGTGCTGGCCCTGAAGCTGAAGTCCCGCTTTCCGGCGGAGACACCGGCGGCAATCTTCGGTTATGTGAACGCCCTCGAGGGATACCTGGCGGATACGGCGGCCTATGAGGCGCTGGATTATGAGGCCCTCTCCAGTCCTTTTGCCGCCGGGGAAGGGGAACGGTATATTGAACTAGTATACTCCTTGCTTTACCATTTGGATTATGAATAATTTTCTTGAATATCTTATCAAATTCCTGAAAAGCGCGTCCGAAACTCAGGATGAAAACATCAGCCGGGCGGCGGATTTGGTGGTGGAAAGTTTCACCGGCAATAAGCATTTTTTTGTTTTCGGCAGCGGCCATTCCCATTTGACAGCGGAAGAATTGTATACCCGCGCCGGGGGTCTTGCCTTTGTGAAGGCCATCCTGCCCCCGGAGCTGATGCTCCACGAGATGCTCAATAAGAGTACCCTGCTGGAACAGCTCGAAGGCTACGCTCCGGCCCTGCTGGAACTCTACCGGGTGGGAACGGGGGATACGATCCTGATCATATCCAATTCCGGGCGGAACAGCGTACCCGTGGAGATGGCCATCGGTGCCAGGGAGCGGGGCGCCCGGATAATCGCCCTGACTTCGCTGAAACATTCAGGGAGGGTGGCGTCCCGTCATTCCTCAGGGAAACGGCTTTTTGAACTGGCCGACGTGGTGTTGGACAACCAGGGGGAATACGGGGACGCCGCCTTTTATGTGGAGGGCTGCCTGATACCCACGGGCGCCACCAGCGACGCGGTGGGCATCGCCCTGGCCCAGGCCCTGACGGTGCGGATCGTGGAAAAGCTGGCGCGGCGGGGCGTGGAAGCTCCCCTGTTCCGCAGTTCCAACGCGGACGGCGATGCCGCTTCCCACAACGCCCGCCTCGTGGAAACGTATTCTGGCGTGAAAGTGGTGGGGGTATGAAGGCGCAGGATATACGGCTCATTGCTTTTGACCTTGATGGTACCGCCCTGAACAGCAGCAAACAATTCAGCGAAAGGACCCTCAGGGCAGTCCGTTGCGCCATAGGGGCAGGGAAGTATATCGTCCCCTGCACGGGGAGGCAGATCTACAACATACCGCCAGGGCTGCTGGAGACGCCGGGTATTTCCTTTATTATCACCGACAACGGCGCGTCGGTCTACGGTATGCCGGAACGCAGCCTTCTTTATACCCGTACCTTTGATGGTGAAACCGCCCTTGCCCTACTGGAACTCAGCCGGAGCCTCAAGGCCGTCTGCTTCGGGACCAACGGCGCCGAGGGCGCTTTGGACGAAAAGGGTTTGGGCTGGCATGACAGGGAAACCTTGGAGATGATCCGGCGGCACCGGAGCGTCTGGAATCCCGCGCTGGCGGACCTTGCGGCCTGGGTTCGGGAGGGAAGGCAGGAATTCAATAAGATGACGATCATCTTTGCCAATCCCATGGAACGGATGATCGCCTATGAGCAGTTTTCGGGCGTCCCGGCAACGGACATTACCTCCTCGGACATCGACAATATAGAACTGATGCCCCGCGGTACCAGCAAGGCGGATGCGTTGCGGTTCGTGGCCCGAAAAACCGGCATTGGCCTGGGGCAGATTATGGCCATCGGCGACAACTACAACGATATGGAGATGATCAAATCGGTCGGCTACGGGGTGGCCATGGGAAACGGCGTGGATGTCCTGAAACAGGCCGCCGCCGCGGTGACCGTTTCCTGCGATGAGGACGGGGCGGCAAAGGCTATTGAATCGGTGCTTGGCTGAGGGAGAATGTGCAGGCCGGGATGCCCCCTGAAAGTGAACGGCGGACAACGGGCCGGTTATTCCGGGCCGGCGGCGTTGCGGGCATAATCGATCAGGTCCCGCAGTTCCGCCTCGGTAAAGAAGCGGTCTCCGGTCTTCCTCATGGAAAAATGCACCTGGTTTCCGCCGGTTGCTTCGATGATCCGCCGCACATTGTCCCTCCGTACCCCGCCGCCGCAGAGTATCTCGATGCGTCCCGCCGCCCGGCGAATCATCTCCCGTATGACGGAGACGCCGTCAGCGGCCCGGGGCTCCATTCCCCCGGTAAGAACGCGGGTAATGCCGAGATCGATGAGGTTGTCCAGGGCATCCCGCCAGTCCGCCGTTTCGTCAAAGGCCCGGTGAAATACCGTCTCCATGCCGCCGAGGATTTCCATGAGTTCCCGGCAGCGTTCCCTGTCCACGGCGCGGCCAGGGGTGAGAATGCCAAAGACCGCCCCCGCTACTCCCGTTTCCCTAAGGGCCAGGGCGTCGGCCTTCATGGTCTCGAATTCGGCTTCACCATAGCAGAAGTCCCCGTCCCGGGGCCGGATCATCACCATGCTGCGTATTCCCGCCTGCTTTACCAGCCTTACCGCACCGATGCTGGGGCTTATACCTCCCAGGGAGAGGGCCGAGTTGAATTCCACCCGGTCCGCCCCGGCGTCCCTGGCACAGTACGCCTCCGCCACGGCGCCGCAGCACACTTCAACGGTTATGGTACCCATGGCGGTAAATATCTCATAAATTTTCTTCCAGGAAGGCTTTACAGAAGACGGCGGCCGCTTCCTCGTCTTCCCCGTCAAAGGTCATGGTACACTCCTCCCCCTGCTTCAATGTCAGGGCCATGACGCCGATGATCCGCTTTGCGTTGACCATCTTTGCCGGAGATCCAATCTGCGCATCGCATTTGAATTTGGCGGCCCCCTTCACCAGCTGAGCGGCAGGACGGCCGTGGAGCCCAAGCTTGTCTTTCAGTACATATTTGATTTCCCGCATATTTTTCTCCTATGCCTTGCTATTCATTTCCCGGATTCGTTTCCTTGTTTTAAGGACGAATGCCGGCGAGACGGACAATTCGTCGTAACCCATTTCAATCAGCCTTCCGGTCATCTCCGGATCGGCGGCCAGTTCCCCGCAGATTCCCACCCATATTCCCGCTTTGTGAGCGTCCTCCACGATCATCCTGAGGAGGCGCAGGAGGGCGGGGTGGCGGGTATCCATGAAGCGGTCCAGTTTTTCGTTCTGGCGGTCGATGGCCAGGGTGTACTGGGTAAGATCGTTGGTACCGACGCTGAAGAAATCCGCCTCCCGGGCAAGTTCGGCGGCGCAGAGGGCCGCCGCCGGGGTTTCGATCATGATCCCCAGTTCCACATCGCCGGTCCTTACGCCTTCATCCGAAAGTTCCCGCCGAACCGCTTCGGCGGTCTTCCTGCACTGCTGAAGTTCCCACAGCGAGGTTATCATGGGGAACATGACGGCGATCTTGCCGTACGCGGAGGCGCGGTAGATGGCCCTGAGCTGGGTCCTGAACAGGTCCGGCCGGTCAAAGCAGATCCGTATGGCCCGGCAGCCCAGGGCGGGGTTTGCCTCTTCCTCAAGGCCCAGCCAGGCCGCCTGCTTGTCGGCGCCTATGTCCATGGTACGGATCACTACCTTCTTTCCGCCCATCCCTTCCGCCACTCTGCGGTAGGCGTTGAACTGCTCCTCCTCGCCGGGAGGAGCCTCCCGGCCCAGGTAGAGAAATTCGCTGCGGAAGAGGCCGATGCCTTCGGCATCCTCGTTCAGGGCCGCCTCCATATCCTCCACGCCGCCGATATTCACGAAGAGTTCCAGCTTCCGGCCGTCCCTGGTGACGGTGGGAAGCCCCCGCATCCGTTCCAGTTCCCGGCGTTCCTCCTCGTCCCGGCGCTGCCGCGCTTCGAGACGCTTGAAGGTTTCTTCATCGGGTTCCAGATAGACGGCCCCCTCATGGCCGTCCACGGCCATGGCCCTACCGTTCATGTCATCGTCGAGGGGAATCTCCGCCTGCACCAGGGAGGGAATCTTGAAGGTTCTGGCCAGGATGGCGGTGTGGGAATTGGTGGAACCCCGCCGGGTGACAAAGGCCCGGATCAGTTTCTTGTCAAGCTGGAGGGTTTCGCTGGGAGAAAGGTCCTCCGCCACTATCACCGAAGGTTCATGGAGTACGAAAGATTCCCGCCTGTCCAGCAGGAGTTCCACGATACGGCGGGATACGTCGGCCATATCCGCCGACCGGGCCTTCATGTAGGGGTCCTCAAGGCCGGCAAAGAAATCGGCGAACCGCTTTCCCGCACTGGTGACGGCGTGGGCCGCCCGAAAAGATTCGTTTTCGATGAGATCCTCTACAGCCTCAAGAAAATCTCCGTCCTCCAGGATCATGCGCTGGACATCGATGATGTTGGCGTCTTCTTCGCCTATTTCGGCCTTTGTTTTTTCGTAGATGGCTTCCAGTTCCTCATCGGTCCGTTTTTTTGCCGCCTCGAAGAGATCCCATTCGTCCTTCGGGGAAACGGAGGGGCTTTCATCGATTGATAATTCCTGCCGTTTGAACAGCCATGCGATACCGAAGGCAATACCCGGAAACATGCCCTTTCCTGAATAAACGTTCACCCGCCACCTCCGTTTCTCTTGATGTTATACCTTTTGCTTTGATTTTATGCATCTTGGCGAAGTATATCAATGGGGCGTTGCCTCATAATGCTGATCCGTCTGTCCCGGGGTATCCCTGTTGTCCAACAACCGGGTAATTAGTGTCTGTCCACAAAGTCGGTTACTTTGCGGACAGACCTTGCATTTGCTCCCGTTTTGTACCAAAACGGTGCGCAAAATGCCTGTTTTAAGGTAGTCTGTCCATAATGTG
>JAITLF010000148.1 GCA_031278025.1 Treponema sp. | reverse complement strand
GTGTCCGACGGCAGCTCCGTTACCCCAAACACCGTCTCCAGATTGTTCCGTCCCCGTTTCTCCTTCATCTTCCGCTGGTAATCCAGCAGTGACCGGTGTTGAAAGAAAAACACCCGAATGCGCTTTTCACAATGTCGGCTATCCGGTAGCGCTGATTGTGTCCGTGCCGCCTGTTGTCCGGTATCTGTCCGCACATCCGTCCAAAATTGCCTATCAATTGTTTAAAGAGTTCCCTGCCCATACTCCTATTTTAGCATTGTTTTTGATACTTTGAATCCCTGGACCTGCGCACTTTGATTGCGGTTTTCTCTGCTGCGGAGCCCTGCGGCGTGCGGGGACCGGCCTGCGGGTGCGGGGCGGCGCGCCCCCTCCTTCAATTTATCTGTGCCAGGGCCAGTAGCAGGCAGGCTTGGGCGCTTATATAGGTAATCATCACCGCCGCGTTGTTGATCTGCGCCCCTTCCCTGAACCGCCCGTATCCCAGGAGGGTATCCGAAACCAGAAAACAAAGGCCTCCCCAAAAAACCACCGCCCCCAGAGAGTCCCGCCGTGAAAGCATAAGGCAGAACGCGGCGATCACCATGCCTATCAGCACGCCGCCGTAAAGGACCAGGGGGAATACCACGGGCTTTTGGGGGCGGATAAGGCGAAAGATGATGAAGCCCAGGGGGATTGCGACAATGACGGCGGCGATCAGGGCTGCGGGGTTGACGGTTCCGGTAAAATACAACAGCGAGCGGATGTAGCAGAGGTGTCCCACAAGAAAACTTACAAGCCCGGCAATGAAAAGCGTGAATTTGTCGGACGGGATAAGAAAGATGTCCCCCAGCCAGCCAAAGACTGCCGCAAGGAGTACGGAGACCAGAAAATACTCCGCGCCAATCACATAACAGCCCAGGAGAAGGGGTACGAGCAGCGCTTTTGAAAGGGATCGGGGCCATTTCCACCGGGCGGCTATGGAAACAAGATGAAAGATCGTGTCAAAGGCAAACAATGCCAGGAAAACGGTTTTCATACGCGGCATCCTTATGTCTCATGCACCGGCGGCAGGGGCGGCAGTCTCGGGAACGTCCGTTGCGGCGGGCTTTATCCCGCTGCGTATGGGTCTAAGCGCATCCTCGCTTACCAGGGCGGGATCGTTTATGCCGGAGGGCAGTTCCTGGCCTTCCTCGTATTCGACCTCTTCCTCCTGGTAGGAATCTTCCGCGCCTATGGGTTCAGGGGGAGCGGTTTCGTTCTCCAGCCGCACGGAGATAACTTTGGTTACCCCCGATTGCTCCATCGTTACGCCCAGGAGCGTTCCGGCACCGGTAACCGTTTTCTTGTTGTGGGTGATGACGATGAACTGGCTCATGCGGTTGAATTCCCGCAGAAGCTGGACAAAGCGGCTGACGTTCTGCTCGTCCAGGGCTGCGTCTATCTCGTCCAGAAGGCAGAAGGGGGAGGGTTTAACCATGTAGGTGGCGAAGAGCAGGGCCACAGCGGTCATGGATTTTTCGCCGCCCGAAAGAAGGTTGATGTTTTCCAGCCGCTTCCCCGGCGGCTGGGCGTATATCTCTATGCCGGATTCCAAAACGTGAAATTGATCCTGAAGCTGGAGTTTCGCCTGGCCTCCCCCAAAAAGGCGGCGGAACAAATTGTGAAAATTTTTCTTTATTTTGTTATACGTGGCAGTGAAGAGTTCCTTGGATTCCGCCCGGATTTCTTTGGCGATGTTTTCAAGGTCGTCCCGCGCCTTGGCCAGGTCCGCAAGCTGCCCGGAAAGAAAGTCGTACCGCTCTTTGGTTTCGGCAAATTCTTCTGGCGCCATAAGGTTCACCGCCCCCAGTTCTTTGCGCCTAATTTTGGCCTGGGCGAGTTTTTCCCGCAGTTCCGCCGCCGGGGTAGTGATGGTAAATATGCGTTCTTCAAATTCCAAAAGGTCCCGCGAATGGCTTTCCCTAAAGTTGTCCTGGATATTCTTGATTTCAGTTTCGGACTGCACCATCTCTAGGTGGGTTTTTTCCAGCTTTTCCTGCACCTTGACCAAATCGACCATGCGCTTCTTGATGGTTTCCTGTTTCCCCGCAACATCGCCGTTCCGCCGGGCTATGTCTTTTTCAAGTTTTTCCAATTCTGCGGTAAGCCGCATCCCCTTCTGTTCTATTGCGACAAGCTCCGATTCGGTATCCGCGATACGGTCCTCAATCTCCGCAAAGTGCTTGCGGCCCAGGAAAAGCTCGTCCTGTATGGTTTTGAGGAGAGACTCCTGCCCCGCGAGGTCCCTCCTGATGAGCTTTGCCTTTTCTTCGGCGGCCTGTGCCTGGGTAACGAGCCGGGTCCTGGTTACCCGGAGTTCTTCCAGGGTTCCCCGGTATTCGGAGATCCTGCGGTTGAGTTCTTCCGTGTCGTGCCGCAGGGCGGCGATACGTTCCTGCCGCCGGATAACCCCTTCTTTGGCGACCCGGATACCGGCGTCCAGGTTCCGCTTCTTGGTGATGATGCCCTCCGGGGCAAGAAAGTCGTCCAGAAAGCTGGGGGTGCTCTTGCGGTAGGCGGTAAACAGGGCGCGGGCGTTGTCTACCTGGGCCGAGGCTTCCGCCAAAGCCCCGGCAAGGCCCCGTGCTATGCGCTCCAGTTCCTGGCCCGAAGGGATGGGCCCGCCGGAAACGGAGCGCTCCGCCGCGGCGGTTAGGTCCCGGAGCAGGGCCTCCCGGCCTGCAAGCAGGGTATGGAGCAGGCCCAGGGTGTTGTTCATGTCAGCTTCGGCGTTCCGGCGATCGGACGCGGAGTATCCCGCTTCCCGCAGGCCCGCGTCCAGGGCCGCCACAATGTCGTCGGTGATGGCCTCAAGGTTTTTTTCATGTCCCGCCCGTTCCTTCTCCAAATTCCGTATCTCTTCCTCGGCCTTACGGATGCCCGCCTTGTTTTCGTCAATACGGGAAGCGGCCAGATGTATGTTTTCCTCAAACGAGCGGATATTGTCTTCGATATCGTGGGCCTTCTTTTGAAGGTCCCGAACCACCTCGTCCTGTTCCTCGGCATCCTCGGTTAGTTCCCCTATTTTAACGGAGACCACCCGTTCCCGGCCTTCGTTTTGCTGTATTGCCGCCTTAGTCTGGATCCGCTGTTCCACCAGACTCTTCGCTTCTTTCTCCCGTGCGTTTTTTTCTACCGCAAGGCCGTAGATGTTCTTCTGGTATTCGATGAGCTTCTCTTCCATCGAATTGACCACATCCATATTCTCTTCCAGGGATTTATTGATGGCGTCCACCTCCGACTTAATGGCATTCCGTTCTACAGTCCGCTTACGGAGTTCTTCGGCCCGCTCGCCTAAATCGTACTTGAACTGCTTGAGGCGCAGGAGCTGTATGTCCAATTCAAAGTGAAAAATCTCGTCCTGCAGGCTGCGGTATTGAAGGGTCTTATTCGCCTGAACATTGAGCGTGTCGTAGGACCGCTTGACTTCTCCGAGTATGCCCTCCACCTGGCGCATGTTTTCCTCGGTTTTAAGGAGCTTCCGCTCTGCCTCGGCGCTTTTAACCTTGAACCGGGTGATTCCCGCAGCCTCCTCAAAAAGGTAGCGCCGCTCATCGGGCTTGGACGACAAAATCTGATCGATTTTCCCCTGTTCCATCACCGAGTAAGCCGCTTTCCCCACTCCCGTGTCCCAGAAGAGTTCCCGAATGTCTTTGAGTTTGACTGCGGTGGAATTGATGAAGTATTCGCTCTCCCCGGACCGGAAGAGCCGCCGTTTAATTTGTATCTCCGGCACGTCCATAGGCAGGAGGCCGGATTCGTTGGCCAGGGTCAGGGTAACTTCCGCAACATTCAGGGGTTTACGATTTTCGGTCCCGTTAAAGATGACGTCTTCCATTTTTTCGGCCCGCATGGACCGGGATGCCTGCTCGCCCAACACCCACTTGATGGCGTCCACCACGTTGGACTTGCCGCAACCGTTGGGTCCCAATAGGGCGGTGATCCCATCGGCGAATTCCACGCGAGTACGGTCAGCAAAAGACTTAAAGCCAAGAATTTCAAGATTTTTAAGGAACAACGTATACTCCGCTTAAAGACTCAATTCTTTGTATCATAGCCGAAATATAGGACAAAAAGAAACCGGCCTTAATTGAGGAGCTTGTGGGGCAATCCCGCGATCGTCCTCAACTATTCCAGAAAAAAAGCCGGAGGAATATCAATGGGCCTGGGACCCTGGGCAGGCAGAGCTTTCCGCGGCGCGCCGTCAATTGCCCGCAGATGGGAAGGCTCCGGCTTGCCGGTCAGATACCCGTATTCACTAGAAGCGCCGTTTTTTTTATTGGCGTTAAAGGTGAGGATTCGGCCTTTCGGTCCGGAGGGGAAAACGCCTTCCTGCGAGCCGATAAGTTCGCCCGCCTGGGTTACCCCAAGATACCGGATGGCTCCCGACTGGAGTTTGGGGGTAAAACCCGTACCGTCCAGGTAACTAAATACCCCTTCACCGGGGGCCAGGGAGAGACCGATGGCGTGGGAAGCCAGAATTTCGGTGGAAATCTCGTTATTGTATCCTAAATGCCCTTCCAGGGCGTTGACGTAGTTTGCCAGAAGCCAATACTCCAGTAACGTCTCCCAGTCCTCAAACTGGCCATCTATATATTTTGCCGCGGCGCTGGTTACCGTCCGGTAGTCCAAATATTTCGAGTTAATGATATCCTTGTAGATCGCCGGATCGCCGCCTGCTTGAATCCTGAGCCATTGGAAGAACAGGTAAACCGTGCAATAATCTTCAAACATGCTTTGCCAGACAAAAAAAGTATCCCCTCTGGAAAAGCTCCTCTCCGCATCAGCGTTAAAATAATCAATCTTTTTTTCGACATGCCGTCTGCTGTAGAGATATTCCGCTGCTGACGCCAATCCTTCATCCACCCAGGTATCCTGAGGTTTGACATTTATATTCCCGTCGCCGCCCTGCTGATTCATACGGATAGAATAATTGATTAAATGCTGAAATTCATGGGCAATGGCGCTAAAAAAATCCGTGTCAATCTTGCCGGGATTAACGTCCAGGTAGAGAAGGGCCGCTTCGTTGGAAGAAGCTCTCTGGCTCCGGCGGTACATATCCCACGGGTGAAAATACCCCGCGACATACGAAGGATTTGTTATAGAATCATACCCATCCCTGATATCCAGGAGGAACAGGGTGAGTTTGTCGTACTGTCCGAAATCTTTGTCCCCCAGATATTCCCGAAAATCTCCAAAAGCCTCCGTTATATGCGGATGAATGTTCTTCTTAAACTCATCCGCAATACTTTCGGCTGTATCAAGGGATATACCGGCGCCCGGTTCCCCATAAACGGTACAGTATTCATTTTCCGCAAGGTGAACCGCCGTAACGGAGTAGACCTTCATAGTTTGCGTATTCATGGTGTAAAATGTCTTGGTTCCCCGGCCTTCATAGTCCGGATTGTATACACCGGGGTTTTGCTCTGTAGTTTGAGACTTTGCAAGAAGCGCCGCGTCGCAGGAAACCAGGGACCCTATTAACAAGAAAAAGAAAACCGATCTGGCCAGCAACTTTAGCCTGCCCCGTAATATCAACATATATTTTATTATACGTCTCTATCCCGTTAAAGTCCAGATATTCCTGTGGCCGAATTTTTTGAAGTGCGAAAACAACAGGGCATAAAAACAGCATCGTAACCACGATAGAATAAAAGGGCATGGGGCTGCCCAAATGCTTTATGCCGGTGATACCCGGCAAACATTCAAGCTGAATCGCAACGGGTCAGGCGGCGTGTATACCGGCAACGCGGCTCAATAGGCGCGCACGAAGGCGGTTGGATAACAGCCAGGCCCCAGGTTGGACGGCCTTGCGTCCACCGGGGAAATTATGCGTTTGTTCAAACAAGACCTGCCTGCGGGCCGGATTTCAGGCCGGCTTGAGGCGCTCTGCCCCGAACAGCGGGAAAAACAGGCAAAACCGCGCAAACGGAAGGAGGTATAAGACCGTTGTTGCCAGATACTTGGCCGTGTCCCCATCAATGAACACCCAAAAATCGTTGAAGAGATGTCCCGTGCGGGGGATATGGGAGGAAAAACAAAATTGCTTCCGGCACGGACAAGACGGCGGTAGCATTGAACAGGGCCATTGGTTGGGAACGGGGTCTCAACGAACACACCAGCGGGCCGATATGGCAGGTACTGCCTAAAAAATACCCTTTGATACCCTTACACGAAAACAACGCAGCAAAATCAATAACCGGCCCCGCAAGGTTTCAGGCTATCTAACTCCTCCTTACAAAGCGGGGTAGAGCGCCGAAAGGTATTCGGTGTGCAATCCGCCTGCACCGATGCGTTAATCCGCAAGCCCCTTGGCGTGGTGTACGCCGCATGACGGAACGGCAATTACGCAGAGTAAACCTGCCGCCAACGCCTGTCTCCGTGCGCAGGATGCAAACACTCCAGGCACAAATACTGGTTATCCAAAAAGAGTATCCATCTCTCCGCTGGTATGTTCTGTCTGACGGCAGCTGTTTTTATGATGCAGAAGAAGATGTTGTTTCCCTGTTTTCAAGCAATCTTGTGTTAAAGGAACAGAAAAAAGGCGTTATACGCCTGCCTGCACCCGAAACCGGGATACGGCTGCTTTCTTGTTTTGCAGAACGGGGTTACGTTCAGTACGGTTGATGATGACAACGAATGCGCATTGACCTGTGCGGGCATAACAGGCACGCGGTCTCCACACGAAACGTCTGACGGAGAGATAGTTCCCGCCGGAGCGCCGCCGGAAACGGCGGTTGGCCTGTACGCGGGCTGCGTGAAAACGGAGAAGGAAACAGGTGGTGATGCAGAACGTATGATAAAAAAGGCAAGGCGGCGGGAAGATGGTAAAATGGAACCAGGCAACCAGCCGTCACCATCAATTATGGCCATGTGTGCCGTATCATACTTTCTGCATCACCACCAACGTTTTTAGTCCCTGCGGCT
>JAITLF010000147.1 GCA_031278025.1 Treponema sp. | reverse complement strand
CGTCACCCCAAACACCGTCTCCAGATTGTTCCGTCCCCGTTTCTCCTTCATCTTCCGCTGGTAATCCAGCAGTGACCGGTGTTGAAAGAAAAACACCCCGAAGGCGCTTTTCACAATGTCGGCTATCCGGCAGCGCTCATTGTGTCCGGGTCGCCTGTTGTCCGGTATCTGCCCGCTCATCCGTCCAAAATTGTTTATCAATTGTTTAAAGAGTTCCCTGCCCATACTCCTATTTTAGCATGAGTTTTTGATACTTTGAATTCCTGATAATGTGCTGAAGAACCACGGATACAACCTTGAGCATAACTTTGGACATGGGGAGAAGCATGCGAGTGAGAACTTTTGCCTGATGAACCTGGTGGCGTTTCTGTTTCACACGCTTTTGTTTTTGGGGGATGAGCAGTACCGGGGGGCCCGGAACCGGTCTGGCCACCAGGACAATTTCTTTAGTGCGCTGCGGTACATTTTCAGTCGTTTTCTCCATGAAAACTGGTCCGCTTTTATCCTTTTCGTTTGGGGAAATGAACCCGATGGGGGATCCTTTGAATTCTTGGGTTGCAGCAATTTGGCGCATTGTGTTTTTATGGTTCCACTCTATACTAAGGAATGTGTTTGCGGGGCTTTCCCCGCCGACGCGTTAGGTTACCGAAAAGAGGATCGAATGATGATTGAGTGGCTGAAGATGGGCGTTGTCCCGTTGCGAAAAACGGGTAATATGCCCCCACCCCCACCTCCCTCTCTATCTCCCCGGCCTTTGGCACGGGTTTTCTGTCTATCTCGTTTTATTCCCTTTATTTATTTCCTTAGTTCAAGGAACGAAAGTTCCAGGAGGCTTTGTATGAAAACCGCGAAACGTGTTTTCCTTGCCGGAGTCGGAGTTCTGCCGGTTTTGCTGGCAGGATGTTTCAACCCTATCACCTCCATTCCCCCGGAGGCCCCCGTCGGCGCCGTCCCTCCGCCGTAGCAGGGGGACTGCGGGCCTGCTCCCTTTACCGTGGACATTCACCTCGCTCTGGGGGATGACGCGGCGGAGGCCCGGTTCCTTGCCGGCCCCGCCGAGGCCCAGTTGCGGAGGGCAATGCGCCCACCCTGCTGGCTGCCGGGTTACAGAGCCAGGCCATCGACAAGAGCGGGAAGGTAACCATAACCATGCGGCCCCTCGTGGTGGACACGAAGTTTATCCGGACGGCGAAGAACCTTACCGTTGAGAAGGAGGTGGGGGACTGGACGGTACAGTGGACGCTCGCCGCGGGGCCGGCGGGGGACATCATGCAGACGCTGCTGGCTAGTGGGCTTGTTATGCCAATCGGGATTTGCCAATCACGCGGAACCTTCTCCGGCCAACCCTTGAGAATTTTTAATGCGCTCGCCCTGTAATCCGGGGCGGAGCCCCGCAGGGAGCAGGGAGAGACCTGCGGGGTCCGGGCAGCGCCCCTTCGCCCAGGGCCGCCGCCCATTTTTGGCATAAATCCGTTAAATCCCGTTCCCGTGTGGGAAGCCAATCAATACCCGACATATAAAACCTCCATAATTTTTGTTGCCGGAACCGCAGCGTTCCGGTTATAAAACTTTTCCAGCCGGTTATAAAACTTTTCCAGCCGGTTATAAAACTTTTTTAACCGGTTAAAAAACTTTTACAGGGGGCGGGAAAAGTTTTCCAACCGGTTATAAAACTTTTCCAACCGGTTATAACGGTTTTCCAGCCGCCCGGAAGGCCTTAAAGCCGGTTATAAAACTTTTCCAGCCGGTTATAAAACTTTTTTAACCGGTTAAAAAACTTTTACAGGGGGCGGTAAAAGTTTTACAGCCGGTTAAAAAACTTTTTTAACCGGTTATAACGGTTTTCCAACCGGCTGCGGGGCCTTACAGAGGGCGGTAAACCTGTTAAAACCGGTTATAAAACTTTTTTAACCGGTTGGAAAACTTTTACAGGCGGCGGTAAAACTTTTCCAGCCGGTTATAAAACTTTTATAACCGGTTATAAAACTTTTCTAACCGGTTATAAAACTTTTTCAACCGGTTATAAAACTTTTTCAACCGGTTATAAAACTTTTTCAACCGGCTGTAGAGGAAGGGGTCTGGGCGCAAAGGCGCCTGTCAAAACCTTTGGGGGGTTCGGGGGCCTGGGTCCGTTGGACTCAGGGTCCAACGGACCCAGGGTCCAACGGACCCAGGCCCCCCGGCTCTCTTATAAATCGGGGAAAACGCCGGTTTGCTCCAAATCACGGCGCAGTATTTCCGTACGCCGGCTCCGGCCCGCCGCGTTAAGGTGGTAGACCGTGTCGTAAAACAGCGACCGGGGGAACCGGTAATCCCCAGGCCGGGAAATTACCCGCAGGCGCTCCCGAAAGATGCGGTCCAGGTCCTGGATAAGCCCCGCCGAACGGTCAAATACCGCCGCCTCGTAACCGGGATAGGAGAGGAACACCCGTATCCCCCGTGCCTGTAAGTCCGCAGCCATGCGGAAAAACCGATTCACGGCGCGGCGGTCCAAAGACCCCAGGGCTTCGTCCGCGGCAAGGTCTTGATTCTCAATTTCCAGATGCCCCGCATAATCACCGTACCGATTAAACTGGTCCCGCCTATAGGCCAGGGGATTCGGCGGGCGGAATTGGGCGGTGAAGCCCTGGATGAGGGTTTTAAGATAGATCGGAAATTGGCGGGGAAGCCCGTACCGGCCCGGCCGCGGGAGGAACCGGTACTGCCGCATACTCAAAATGAGCTCGTACGCCGCGGTTTTTCCGTTCCAAAGCCCGGTAAAATGTTCGTATTCCGGAATGATCACCAGTATATCCCCCTCCCGGAGCAACGGCGAGGCGGCGTCCAGTATGCGTCCCAGTCCAATCGCCATATTAAGCCCCAGGTTAACCACCGGAATGGCGAAGGCCTCCGCAATACGCTCGCTGTCAATCCCAAACGCGCAGTTGGATCCCCCGGCAAACACCAGGCGGGGGCTTGGCGTACGTGCCAGAAGCTGCTGTTTATCGAGGAATGCCAGATTGAACGAATGAGCGGGGAGCGGGAGTAACGAGATACCCGCCGCCGCCACGATGAGCGGGAGGGCAAAAATCAGCAGCTTCACAAAAAATCGTTTCATATGCGGCAGGCTCCCCGGCCCTCAAAAGGTAAAGTAGATAAAAAGCGATGAACCGGCATCCCAGCTTAAAAAGACTACCGCGAGCAGGGCGTAATACACGGCCCAGCGAGGCGCCAGGGGAAGCCTGCGTATCCGGAGCCTGCCGGTCTTGCGAAGCCAGCCGCCGATAAGCAGGATTCCCACCAGTCCCAGGGAAATCCCCGCGTTGGTAAGGCCGAACCCGGGGATCGGGCTGGTAACCCCCTGCGGGGTCTTGCCCAGTTGAAAGGCGGTACGGATGGTGTTGACCAGCCCCCGTGCGGGAAGTTCCCGGATACGGCCAGAGAGTTCCGCCGGCAACCCTCCCAGGCGCGCGCAGATAAGAAACCCCTCCCTAAGCGTATTAGCCCGGAAGAAAATCCAGGCAACGCTTACCAGCAGGAAGGTCAGGCCCCCCTGCAGGCACTTGATAAGGAGCCCTGGGTTTTGCGTACCCGGCGGGAAGGCCCCAATGCGGCGGCGGAAGGCCCCGGTACACCGTCCGACACCCCGTTCAGCAATCTGAAAAAGCCCGTGCAGCAGCCCCCAAAACACAAAATGCCAGGCCGCGCCATGCCATAGCCCGCTGATCCCAAAGGTTATCAGGAGATTCAACGGGGCCCGCCTGGTCCGGCTGCCGCCCAGGGGAATATACAGGTAGTCTTTGAACCAGTTGGACAGCGAAATATGCCAGCGCCGCCAGAAATCCCGGACGGATCGGGCGAAATAGGGACAGCGGAAGTTGATCGAGAGATTGAATCCCAGTATCCGGGCCGCGCCGACGGCAATATCCGAGTAGCCGGAAAAGTCGCCGTAGATCTGGAAGGTAAAGAACAAGACCCCCAGGGCCAGGGCCGGGGCGGGGTAGCTTTCGGGGGCGTTGAAAACCCCGTTCACATACACCGCCAGCCGATCCGCGATAGCCACCTTCTTGAACATACCCCAGGCCGCAAGCCGCAGGCCTGAGGTAACCCGTTCATAATCAAAGCCCTGCGGCATCTTGAACTGGGGCAGCAGGTGTCCGGTTCGCTCGATAGGGCCTGCCACGAGTTGGGGAAAAAACGTTACAAAGAGCGCGTAGACCAGGGGGCTTCGTTCCGCCTGAACCGCGCCCCGGTACACATCGATCAGATACCCTAATGCCTGAAAGGTGTAAAAGGAGATACCCACCGGAAGCAGCAGTTGTACGGGCGACAGGTTCTTCCCGGTAACGCCGCTCCCCCCCAGGGAGGAGCCGATAACCTGGAAGGTTTCCAGGAAGAAGGGGTAATACTTGAAGGAAAACAGCACGCCCAGGTTCAGCCCCACCGAAAGCCCCAGAATGAGTTTCCGCAGGGCGCCGGTCTTATCTTCCAGGAGGAGCGCGCCGGCCCAGCTTACTCCGACGGAAAAGAGGATCAGCCCCAGGTACCAGGGGTTCCAATAGCCATAAAAAAAGAGGGACGCGGCCAGCAGGAAGAACCGTGCCCAGGGCGGGTTCCGCAGTTTCATGGTAAACACGAAATAGCACCCGGTTACCACAGGAAAAAACACCAAAAATTGCCACGAATTAAAAACCATGAGAAGATTCCTCCTTCTTTTATTTTATTGAGGGATATCCCCGGAAGAAACGCGGGGCGCCGCCCCGCACCCCGCCGGGGGGCATAGGTCCTTTGGACCCCGGCCCCCTCCAATAAAATTGCGGGGGCGCTGCCCCGGACACCCGGAGCCGCCTCTGATACGGCGTTAACGGCAAGAACTACGCCAAGCGGAGGCTCTTTCGGGAATAGGGTTAATGCGCCCGCCCTGATTTCCTTTCTTTTAGCTATAAATCATAGCTATTAGCTCACATTATTATAAAGAAATATAAGCGTCAAGCTCATTTTATTAGGCGGATCATAGCTATTAGAATAAGATCATGGCTTTACAGCATGTGTTTATAGGAAATATGAAAAAATACCGTAAACAGGCAGGAATCACCCAGGAAAAATTGGCGGAATTGTGCGATACCGATCCGTGCTATATAGGGCAAATTGAAACCGGACGCCGGTTTCCTTCAATATCATATATCGAAAAAATTGCCGCAGCCCTGTGCATAGCCCCCTATCGCTTGTTTTACGAGCAGGGGGAGGTTTCCGGCATGAGTGTGGAACAGAAACAGCGGCTAAAGCTCGCCCTTATTGAGGGCGCTTCCCAGGGCATCGTTTCTGTACTGGATAGCATCTACTAACCGGGGGGTCCGGGGAGCCTAAGGCTTTCGGGGGCAGTGCAGGGCAGATGGAGTCAAAACCCTTTTTTAATTTTTATACCTGTGTTTCTATCGTATCCAACCCGCCCAATCCCCCCAACCCGCTCCCGCAAGGCCCCTCATTCCGCGCCGGCGGCCCCGCAGACCTTGAGCCGGGTCTCCGCCCGCTTAAGCATGGCACGGGCATTGTCGGTCTCGAACCTGAACACCGCCGCCTTAAGCTGCTCCTCCGCCCGCTCCCTGGCGGCTTTGGCACGGGCGCGGTCTATCTCTTCCGGCCATTCGGCGGCATCCACCAGCAGGACCGTGCGGTGACCGGATACCTCCAGAATGCCCCCGGTGGTAAAGGCATGTTTCCAGCGCCCTTCCTTGTCCCTGATCTTAAGGACCCCCGTAACCACCGGGGCGGTAAGAAAGGAGTGATCCGCGTAGACCCCGATCTCGCCGTCGATAAGGGTAACAACCAGGGCTTCCACCGTATCGGCGTAAAAAAGGCGGTAGGGCGTATGCACTTCCAGCTTAAACAGCTTCGCCATGACCTTACGCCTTCGCCTTTGCCAGTACGTCGTCTATGCCGCCGGCCATGTAGAAATCCTGCTCAGGGATCTGATCCACCCCGCCGTCAAGGATCATCTTAAAGCCCCGGATAGTCTCTTTGACCGGCACATAACGGCCCTCCATGTTGTTGAACCGGGATGCCACAAAGAAAGGCTGGCTGAAGAATCGCTGTATCTTCCGCGCCCGGCTCACCAAAAGCTTATCCTCCACCGAAAGCTCGTCCATGCCCAGAATGGCGATGATGTCCTGAAGCTCCTTGTACCGCTGAAGCGTTTGCTGGACCTGCCGGGCGATACGGTAGTGTTCCTCTCCCACTACGGCGGGATCGAGGATGCGGGAGGTTGATGCCAAAGGGTCCACGGAGGGATAGATGCCCAGTTCCACGATCTTTCGGGAAAGCACCGTCGTGGCATCCAGATGGGCGAAGGTGGTAGCCGGCGCGGGATCGGTGATGTCGTCAGCGGGGACGTAGACCGCCTGAACGCTGGTAATGGACCCCTTAGACGTGCTGGCGATACGTTCCTGGAGGGCGCCCATCTCGTTGGCCAGGGTGGGCTGGTACCCCACCGCGCTGGGGATGCGGCCCAAAAGGGCGGAAACCTCGGAACCCGCCTGGATAAAACGGAATATGTTGTCGATGAAAAGAAGTACGTCCTGGCCTCCCTGGTCCCGAAAATGTTCCGCCATGGTAAGCCCCGCCAGGGCGACCCGCATACGCGCGCCGGGAGGTTCGTTCATCTGGCCAAAAACCAGGGCGGTTTTTGCCGCCACCCCGGAATTGTTCATGTCCTGCCACAGATCGGAGCCTTCCCGTGACCGCTCCCCCACCCCGGCAAACACCGAATATCCGGAATGTTCCGTGGCGATATTCCTGATGAGTTCCATGATGATCACCGTCTTGCCGACACCCGCGCCGCCGAAAAGACCTATCTTCCCGCCCTTGGCGTATGGCGCGATGAGGTCTATGACCTTGATCCCCGTCTCGAAGACCTCGGTGGCAGGACGCTGCTCTTCAAAGCCGGGAGCGTTCCGGTGTATGGATGCGTACTCGACCGTGGCTGCGGCATCCGCGGGAAAAGCGCCCCGGTCGTCGATAGGCCGGCCTGTGACGTTGAACATACGGCCCAGCACGGCCTCCCCCACGGGCGCCTGGATGGGACGCCCCGTATCCACCGCCTCCATGCCTCGGGACAGGCCCTCGGTAGCGGCCATGGCAACGCAGCGCACCCGGTTATCCCCTATATGCTGCAAAACCTCCAGGATCACGGTCCGGTCCCCGTCTCTCACTTCCAGGGCATTGAGGATACCCGGAACCTGATGCTCCTCAAACCGCGCGTCCACCACCGGACCGGTTATCTGGCTGATAATTCCGCTATTTGCCATTGATTTACCCCTGCCTTTTTCTCAACATACCCAAGAGCCTGCTGCACTTGTGGATTCTTTGCATATGAGGCTGTTCCAAAACTCCGCGCCGGAGCTCCGAGGCCCGATTTCGGAGTTCCGAGGTCCGATCGTTCTGTTCCGGACAAAATTAATTCACCAGTGGTTTCGAAACAGCCTCATATTTATCCTATATTAGGCACGACGCACAACAGGCTCTAATCGCTCAACGCCGCAGAACCCGAAATAATCTCCGTTACTTCCTGGGTGATCCCCGCCTGCCTGACCCGGTTGTAGTTAAGCCGGAGAGCCGCCAGCATGTCTTCCGCACTCCTGGAGGACTCCTCCATGGCCGTCATCCGGGCGCTCTGCTCGCTGACATAGGCTTCCACCAGGCTCCCGTAGATGATGCCCTTGATATATAGGGGAACCAGGGCATCGAAAACCCGCTCCGGCGAGGGGATATACTCAAACTGAAGGGCCACCCGCTCCCGGCTGTCAAACCGGGCAAGATCCGCTTTCATCACATCCGCGTCCAGCGGCAGGATATGCCGCTCCACCGGCTGAAGCTTAACGGCGCTGTACATGTGGGTATAAACCAGGCGAACTTCGTCGAATATCCCCCACAGGTACTGGGAGATGATGTAATCGGCGATCTGCCCGGCATCGTCCACTTCGGGCAGCCGGGACCGGAAGGAAAAGTTCTCCAAGATCAAATAGGGAGAATGGACGAAATACCGGTACCCTATGGAACCGATCAGGATGAGCAGGGGGTTTTCAAGCCCGGAACAGACTTCCGTAACATAGCGGCAGAGGTTGGCGTTATAGCCTCCCGCCAGGCCCTTGTCGCTGGTAACCGCCACCACGGCGCTGCACCCTCCGCCGCCCCTTTCAGATCGGACGAAGAATTCGCTCCGGGGATGCCCGGCAGTGGCAAGAATGTCGTACATGGATTTCTGTATCCTGGTGAAAAAAGGCACCGTGTCTTCCAGAATCCGCCGCCCCTTCTGTAGTTTAGCTGTAGAGATAAGGTTCATCGCCTTAGTAACCTGCAAAGTCTGCTCTATGGCCCGCATCCTGAGGCGCACATCCCGTAAATTCGCCATAATCCCCCCTGACGTTAGGACCGCTTGAATTCTTCCACGATGTCCGAAAGTTCCCGCTCTTGCTCCGGGGTAAGCTCCCCGGTCTTCCCAATAGCCTCCAGGAGTTCCCGATGGCCGGTATTCAGGCGCTCCGTAAATTCTCTGATAAAAGCGCCGACCTTATCCACCGGAATATCTATCAGGTGGCCGTTGACGGCAACATAAAGGATGGCCGCCTGTTCTTCCATGGCCCAGGGCGTAAACTGAGGCTGCTTGAGAACCTCCATAAGCCGTTTCCCCTGGGCCAGTTTGTCCTGGGTGGCCTTGTCCAGATCGCTGCCGAATTGGGCAAAGGCGGCCATTTCCCGGTACTGGGCCAGGTCCAGCCTAAGGCGGCCCGACACCTTGCGCACTGCCTTAGACTGGGCCGTACCGCCGACCCGGCTTACCGAAAGCCCTACGTCTATGGCCGGACGAAACCCCGAATAAAAGAGTTCCGAATCCAGGAACACCTGGCCGTCGGTGATGGATATGACGTTGGTGGGAATGTAGGAAGAAATATCCCCCGCCTGGGTCTCCACAATGGGAAGGGCGGTGATGGAGCCGCCGCCCTTCCCGGCGGACAGCTTAGCGGCTCGTTCCAAAAGCCGGGAATGGAGGTAGAACACGTCTCCGGGGAAAGCCTCCCGGCCCGGTGGCCTTCTAAGGAGGAGCGAGATGGTCCTGTAGGCCACGGCGTGCTTGGAAAGGTCGTCGTACACCACCAGGACATCTTTTCCCCGGCGCATGAAGAATTCCGCCATGGCGCAGGCCGAATATGGCGCCAGGTACTGAAGGGCTGCGGAATCAGAGGCCGAAGCCAGGACCACAAAGGTGTATTCCATCGCGCCGAAACGTTCCAGGTTTTTGATGATCGCCGCCACGGAAGACGCCTTTTGGCCTATGGCGCAGTATACGCAATAGACCCCCTTCCCCTTCTGGTTAATGATGGCATCCACCGCGAGGGCGGTCTTACCGGTCTGCCGGTCTCCGATGATGAGTTCCCGCTGGCCCCGGCCTATGGGGATCATCGCGTCCACCGCCAAAGCACCGGTCTGCAAGGGCTGGTTCACGCTGTCCCGGTCTATGACCGGCGGTGCAGGAGATTCCACCGGAAGGTACTCCTTCGCTTCCAGGGGACCCTTCCCATCTACAGGCGCTCCCAGGGGGTTCACCACCCGGCCCAGCAGGGACTCCCCGGCGGGGGCCGAAACCACCCGGCCGGTCCCCCGGACTTCTTCCCCGTCCCTCACCAGGGATTCCCCGTTCAGAAGCACGCAGCCCACGGCATCTTCCTCCAGGTTAAGGACTATGCCCGCCGCGCCGGAGGCAAAGTCCACCAGTTCCCCGTATACCGCCCGGTTCAGGCCGTAAACCGTGGCCACCGAGTCTCCCACCTGGGTAACAAACCCGATGGAGCCGGAAGAGGGCTTTCCCTCCCAGTTTTCTATCTGTTCCCGCAGAACCTTAGCCAGGTCCGTAAAATTCGTCATGCAAAACCTCCCGCTCCGGGTGCGCTCTCCAGCGACCGGGCCATGTTTTGTAGTTGTCCCCGCAGACTGGCATCCCAGACCTCGCCGCCTATGATGAGCCGATAGCCACCCAGGAGTTCCGGCTGTATGCGGACCTCCGCCTCAACACCGGAAGCGCCCGTTTTTTTGCACAGCGCGGCTTTCATATCCGCCGCAAACACCGGGTCAAGAGAGGCAGACGCTTCCACCACCACGCTGAGGATGCCCTTTTCGCGGTTCAGAAGGTTTTCGGCTTCCGTGACGACCTTACCGGCCTGGCGAAACCGGCCTTTTTTCACCAGGAGCAGGATAACACGCATCGCCGCTTCAAGCCATCGGGAGGCTTGGGAAAACCCCGCCGCACCGACAGCCCGGCGCATCATCCCTTCCAGTCGGCTGGCCGGGTAATCGCCCGTAACCGGCGCGGGAAGGCGGCTTAGGCAGCCAAGGAAGGCTTTAAGGGCGGCAAGGCCGTCTTCGGCGTCCTCCCCGCAGGCGGCGATAAAAGCCAGGGCCCAACGGTCCGGATGAAACATCATCAGGGATTCCCCAGTTCCTTAAGGAGCATGGCGGCTTGACACCGGGCATCCTCCCCAGAGACTTCCCGCCGCAAAAGCCGGCTGGAAGCCGCGACGACCAGGGCGACGGCCTCGGCGCGGAATTGGGTCATGGCGGCCTTCCGTTCCATCTCAAGCTGGGCCCTCCCCGCCGCGACGATACGGACGGCTTCGGCCTTACCGGAATGAATTATCCCGGCGGCCTCTTTTTCCGCCAATTCCCGGGCGTTGCTGATAAGGGCATCCGCCTCCGCTCCGGCCTTCCGCAGTCGTTCCTCGTATTGGGTCGCCAAGGATTTCACCCGCTCTCTATCCTGTTCCGCCTGTTCGCTATCTTCCTGTATCTTCTTCGACCGGTCTTCCATGAATTTGGTTACCGGCTTAAAGAGGATGGCCTGGAGGATAAAGAACACAACCCCCAGATTGATGAGGGTAAAGAAAAAGGTAACCGAGAAATCAAGCATGATGGGTTGTTTTACCGGAGGATCAGCAGGATAGCGACCACAAAACCGTAGATGGCGGTCGCTTCCGCCAGGGCAATCCCCAGGAAAAAGACGGTCTGAATTTTGCCCGACGCTTCGGGTTGCCGGGAAATAGCCTCGGCGGATTTACCCGTTGCGATACCTATGCCTATACCGGCTCCTAATCCGGTAAGAACCGCGATTCCTGCTCCGATGAGGTAGATGAATTCCATGATAATTCTCCTTATGTTTTTATGGGCTCCATGGCCCTCAACTTTTTACTTCTTCCACTTCCACCGCCTCGGAAATAAAGAGGATGGTCAGGAAGGTAAAAACCAGCGCCTGAATAAGGCCGTCCAAAAAATCGAAGTACAACGACAAAAAGGACGGCACGATGATAGGGGCGGCGGATTCTACCAACATCATGATGATGAACCCCCCCAGGATGTTCCCGAAAAGCCGGAGGCATAAGGATAGGGGCCTGATGACGTATTCCAATAGGTTGAAGGGCAGCACCATAGGAACCGGCGATAAGAGATGTTTCCCCCAGCCTTTAAACCCCCTGGCCCGGATACCGCCAATAAGGACCAGCAGTATCGAAACAAGCGCCAAGGCTGCGGTAAAGTTGATGTCCCTGGCCGGGGGTTTAATGGTAAAAGGCGGCTCCCGCCCAAAGACCCCAATGGGGGAAAGTACGGGGATGAAGTTTGCCACAAGCAAAAAAAGAAACACCGTTCCGACATAGGGGCCGTAGGCATGAGAGCGGGACCCAAAATGTTGCCGGGAAAAGCGGTTGAGGAATTCCACCGCGCCTTCCAGGATACACTGGGCTCCCCGGGGAATCTGTTTAAGGTTCCGGGTTAAAAGCAACGACGCGATGATGAGGATGGCCATTACAAGCCAGGTAATCACCACCGTTTCCGTTACCGGTATCTCCTGTCCAAAAAGCTTAAAAGAAAATACGGTAACGAATTTCAAAGATTCAGTGAGATGCTCTCCAAATTCCATGTTTAAAAGCCCCTTATTAAAAAGTATAGCGAGTTTTATACTACTGTACGGTTTACCCGAGCTGGCTGCCGAATGCCTCGATCAGTTTGGGCTTGAGTTTCGCGATGGTTCCGGCAATCTTGATGCCCGCAGCGTTTTTATGACCGCCGCCACCGAACCGGGCGGCAATTTCCGCCACATTAACATGGTCCCGGCTCCGCAGACCCACGGTACAGTCGTCGGCGCTTTCCTGGCGAATCACCGCTATGGCCTCAACCCTGGCAATGGATTGCAACAACTGGTACAAACTATCGGAATCCCGGCCCTCAAGACCAAACATTTGAGTATCGTCGTAGGTCTCGAATGAATAGACGAGCTTCCCCCCATAGTGGGTTTCGACCCGGGAAAGAATATGTCCCAGGAGTATCCGGGAACCAAGGCTCTTCCCGCCGTGTATATGACGGAACACATTTTTGGGATTTGCCCCGGCCCGTATCATTCTAGAGGCATAGGCAAAGGTTTCTGCCCCGCCGGCATCCACATGGCGAAAAAACCCCGTATCCGTACACAATCCGAAAAAGAGGAATTCCGCTTCTTCCGGGGTTGGGGTAAGACCCAGAGCTTCAATAACCGCCAGCACCATAAAGGTAACCGAAGGGGCTCCAACATCCAGAAACACCACCGTACCGGGAGAAACCTGGCGGTTGGTGGCGTGATGGTCTATAATCGCTAGGGGAAGCCCTTTGAAGGTCTTTTCCAGGCTGCCGGTACGGTCTGCTACGGCGCAGTCCACAATGATGACCCGGCTCCCCGCCTGTTCCGTTTCCCCAATCTTATCCGCAAACCGATCCGCGAAAGGCAGAATCTCGGTCCGCTTGAAGGGACCGGCAGAACAGGGGATCGCTTCCTTCCCAAGACGTTTCAAGGCTCCCGTGAGGGCCAACTGACTCCCCACGCAGTCGCCGTCAGGTTCATAATGACCAGCAATGAGAAATTTCGAACCGGTCTGAATGAAATCAAGTAAATTGCAGGGAACGGGGACCGGCTTTACCATTAGTATTCCAGACGAACATCATTCACGTCTTCAAAACAGCTGTCCAGATTGACGCTTAAGGGAATATTCCCCCAACTGGCATGGGATAAAGGCTGCACATAGAGACGGACATGACTGAATTCCCCATCCCTATAGTAAATCGACAGGGAAGGCCAATCGGCCCTGGACTCCATGCGGATTAGTTCTGCCTTACTTGCGGCATCAGTAAACCATTCTACCGGCAGATAGATACGGGCAACCCCCTTGAGTCCTTTCCGATACTGCACCACATAGCCCTTACGGTAGGGATAAATTTTCTCTACCGTCGTATTGACATAATAATACTTGGACTTGCTTGTATCAGCCTGCTCCTCTTCCTGCGCGGCAATCGGTAAAACCGCTACAATAAAACTAATAAGGACAATCAAAAAACGACATTTCATCCTGATTCCTCCAAAAATCATACTACACTCAGTATAACGAAGGATGTGTATTCCGGCAAGTATGCGCATTGCCTCATAAAAATTAGGTGGTGATCTAGAAAGTATGATAAAGGGGTAATGACAACAGAGGCACAAAGAAATACTATGAAATTATGCTAATAACCATAGAAATCAAATGCCCCCATTGCCACAGCCCTAACATAACCAGAAACGGGAAAAAGAACAAGGGAAAACAAAATTATCTCTGCAAAAATTGCGGCCGCCAATTTATAAGCGATCATGAACGCACCTACAAAGGAACCCTTTCATGGG
>JAITLF010000389.1 GCA_031278025.1 Treponema sp. | reverse complement strand
GGCGGAAGAAGCCCGGAAGCGGGCGTCTGACGCCGGCGGCCCTGAGTATGCGGCTGGGGAATGGAAGGCGGCGGAGACCTTGTATACCGCGGCAGGGAAACAGGAAAAAACCGATACCCCGGAAAACACGCGGGGTTCCATCGCCCGTTATGAGCAGGCGAAGGCAGCGTATGAGGATGTGTATAACCGCAGCCAGGCCCAGGCCAAAGCCCGGCAAGAGCAGATGCGGCAAGAGCGGGCGGCGGCCCTGGATGCTTTGGCGGCGGCTAAGAAACAGGCGGAAGAAGCCCGGAAGCGGGCATCCGACTTTTGCGGCCCGGAGTACGTAGCGGAGGAATGGGAAGTGGCAGAGGCATTGTATACCGCGGCAGGGAAACAGGAAAAAACCGATGCCCTGGAAGATGTGCGGGAATCTATCGCCCGTTATGAACAAACAAACGCGGCGTATGAGGATGTTTTTAACCGCAGCCTGCCCCAATACGCCAAAGCCCTGGAGGAGCGGATACTGCAAGAGCGGGCGGCGGCTTTGGCTGCGGGTATTGGTACTCGTTCGCCTGAACGCCTTCAAGCTGCGGACGATACCGTCGATAGAGCCCTGGGGCTTTATGAAGCGGAAGATTATTCCGCCGCCGCCGGGTTAGGTTATTTGGCTCTGGATATGTTCCGGCTTCTGAAAATGAGCGCCGAAACCTATAATGTGCAGCGGGAAATAGAGGATCACGGGTTCAAAAAATATGATCCCGATACGTATGACGCCGCCAGTGCGGATGCCCTGGCCGTCGCCGACGGGTATGACGCCTTGTCGCATAACGGCGGGGAAAACATAAAAGAAGTTCTTCTTCAGGCGGAAGAGGTTCAGGCAAGATTCAATACGCTGCTGGAGACCGGCTGGAAACGCTATGTCCTGGAGTGCCAGGCATCCGCCGAAGCGGAGCGCCAGGCTGCCCTGGAGCTTAAGGTTGATGTGGCGGTTCGGGATGAATTCGAAACCGCTCAAGCCAGTTATGACCAGGCCGGGACTTTCTTCCAGGCGGATAGTTACAAGGAGGCGGCGGAACGGTATTTTCAGGCTGAATTATTATTTGTCCGGGCATCAGGAACCGCCAGTGGAAAACGCAGGCTGGCCGAAGAAGCCATACAGGAAGCGGAGAAAAAACTCGCCGACAGTGATGAAATAGCGCGGAAAGCGGAAGCGATTTTGGAGGGAAATAACGAATGAAACGAGGTACAGCTGTTGTAGCACTAATAGTAATAGGGATTTGTGGGATATTTGCCGAAGACGAAATGAAGCGTATCGCATTTAATTCCTTGGTTACCCTGGCCGCCCTGTCCGATTTGGACGCCGCCGCCCCGGTAATAATACCCGTCAGCATCCGGAACAATACGTATTATTTGGAAAGCCTGCGCCTAACCGCGCTGGCCCAGGAGACCTATGATAACGGGAATTATGATGTCTCCTTCGAATATGCGATGGAAGCGATAAAGTACGCCCAGTTGTCGGATGAATATGTTGCCCTACAGATCAAGATCAAGGAGGCCGATGATGCCATTCAAGCGGCGCATTCTCGCCTTGACTGGGCCGTTGCGGTGGATGTCCCTAACCGGTATCCCGATGAATTCACCCTGGCGCAGAACTTCTACGATCAGGCGATAAACGAACGTTCGGCGGAATCCTGGGACGAGTCCATTGAAGCCGCAAACCAGGTTCTTATTGCCCTAGCCAATGTTCAGGAGGCGCCTCCGGTTCCGGAGAAACCCGTCCTCCCATCTCAATACACCGTTCGTTCCTGGGCTGTTTCCAAAGACTGTTTTTGGAATATCGCGGGCCGGCCCGGGGTATACGGAGACCCCGCCAAATGGCGTCTTATCTATGAGGCGAACCGGCTCCGCCTCCCTAACCCCAACAACCCCAATCTGATCCGCCCCGGTATGGTCCTGGAGATCCCCAGCATCCAGGGAGAAGTCCGGGAGGGTATGTGGGATTCGTCCGCGAATTACGACTCCTTGCAATAACGGGTCTTAGGAATTTGTGGGGCGCAAGCCCCATAAATTCCTACCCCTCCCTACGTACAGCATCAACGCCGCAGCCATGAGGGAATGAATGTAGGGCGGTTTTCCCATGCCCCGTAGCACCGTCTCCACCGGGATGATTTCCACGTCAACGAATTCATCGGCGTCAAGGTTCCGCTTCCCCGTATCCCGCAAGTCTTCGGCCAGAAAGAAGTGGACCCGGTTGGTCATGATCGCCGGGTTCGGGCTCATTTCCCCCAGCTTCAGGATGCGTCCTGGCGCGTAGGCGGTTTCTTCCAGCAGCTCCCGCGCCGCCGCCGCTTCCGGCTCTTCCCCCTTCTCGAATACGCCGCCGGGGAACTCCAGACTCAACGCCTGGGGCCCATGCCGCCACTGGCGGACCATGACAAAGAAGCCGGAGGCTTGGAAGCCAGTGGCTTCTAAGCCTCCGGCTTCCAAGCTTCCGGCTCTCTCCCTCCCTCCGGGCGCGTCTAGCAACGGGATCACGATGGCCCAATCCGGGCAATCCATGACCGAAAACATCCCTGCTTCCCCCGCAGGAGAAACGCACGCCCGCTCCTGTATCGTAAAAATCCGGTTTTTGAAAAGGTCTTTCCGGCTGGTTTCGTTCCAAATTAAATGCGTGTCTTCCATGGGATAAACAATCCCCTGTATCTTTTTTTTTGACAAGTCCCCGCAGGCAGGCTATGCTTAAAAAGCCGCCCCCTGCGGGTGATTGTTGGGGGCATGGCTTAGGAGGCGATTATGGCGATTATAACTATTTCCCGTGAACTGGCGGCAATGGGGGATGAAACCGCCCTGGAACTGTCAAAAATTTTGGGTTACCGCTTTGTGGATAAACATACGCTGGAAGAACGGATTAAGTCTTACGGAGTTGAGGGCCGGAAATTTGAAAAGTACGATGAGCGGAAACCTTCTTTTTGGGCGTCCCTGTCGCAGGACCGGGACGATTACCTGCATTATCTGAAAACCGCCATGCTGGCCGAGGCGGGAAAGGGGGGCTGCGTCTTTATAGGCCGCAGGGCCAGCGCGGTTTTCCAGAGCCTTCCCGGGGTATTGTCCGTCTTTCTGGTGGCGCCCGTTCCTATTCGGTGTGAGCGGGTCAAGAGCTATTTTCACTGCGATGAAAAACGCGCCCGGCAGATCATAGAGCAGAGCGACCGGGACCGGATAGGGTTCCACCGCTATTTCTTTGATGCCGAATGGAAAGAACCATCCAATTACCATCTTACCCTGAATACCGGGGCCTTACATCCTTCTCTGGCGGCGGAGATCATCAAATTCCACCGGGACCGGGTGATTACCGGGGAGATGGAGGAGCAGAATACGGCGCGCCTTGAAGAATTGATCCTGGGCCAGCATGTGGTACACCACATCGCCTACGAAAAGCAAATTACCATTCATTTCCTGGAAGCGCAGGTGGCGGGAAAAACCGTAACCCTCTACGGTGTTGCCAATTCCCAGTCCCTGGTGGAAGCCGCGAGCGCCGCCGCCGCGGAAGCGGCCCCCGCCAATTCGATCCGGTCGGAAATTCAGGTGGTTCAGGAATACAGCGTGGTCCCTTGAGATTCGACCGTCAATTCTGTAGAAATGATGCTATGAAAACCAATAGAATACTCAAACAACTTCACGGGATCGATCGGGAGTGTTGCCTGCTGGAAAAGACGGCGGCCATCCTCCACTGGGACCAGGAAACGAACCTGCCGCCTGAGGGCGTCGAGGAACGGGCGGATCAACTCGCCCTTATCGAGGGCCTCGCCAATGAGCGGGCCGCGGACCCCCAAATAGGGCGGCTCCTGGCAGAACTGGGTTCCGATTCGGCAAACCCGTCGGGCGACGAGGCGCTGCCCCCAGCGGAGCGGGATTTCTGCCGGGCCGTGCGCCGCCGGTACGACCGGGCTGCGAAACTTCCCCCCGGCTTTGCCGCCGGTATGGCCCGGGCCGGGAGCCTGGCCCAGGCCGTGTGGGTAAGAGCCCGGAGTACGAACGATTTTGCCGTCTTTGCCCCCTTTCTGATGACGATGGTCGATTTTGCCCGCAAGCGCGCCGAATACTGGGGCTTTGCAGGCAACGCGGTTTACGACGGCCTCCTGGACGCCCACGAGCCGGGAATCTCCGCCGAAGAAATCGCCTGGCTCTTCGCTCCCCTGCGGGAACGGCTTTCGGCCCTCCTGGGGCGCGTCAAAACCGCCGCCGGAGCGGAAGCGGGCCGCTCCTTTCTGGACCAGCCCTACGACACGGAACGGCAGGCCCGGTACAGCCGGGACCTCATGGAACAGTTGGGCTTCGACCTCCGCCGGGGCCGGCTGGACTCCAGCGCCCATCCCTTCACCACCACCCTGGGCTTTAACGACATCCGCATCACCACCCGGTACGCCCAGGACAACCTCCTGTCCTCCATTTTTTCCACCATTCACGAGATGGGCCATGCCTTTTACGAGATGGACATCAGCCCGGACCTCCGGGGAACCTGCCTGGCTGAAGGGGTCTCTATGGGCATACACGAGTCCCAGTCCCGGCTGTGGGAAAACGTCTTTGGCAGAAGCCGCGCGTTTTGGGAATACCAGTTCCCCCGGCTCCGGGCCGTATTCCCCGAACAACTCAGGCAAGTCAGCGCGGACGCCTTCTACCGGGCCGTCAACCGGGCCGGCCCCTCCCTTATCCGCACAGAAGCCGATGAGTTAAGTTACAGCCTCCATGTCATCCTCCGCTTTGAACTGGAACGGCGCCTCTTTTCCGGCAGCCTCCCGGTGGAGGACCTGCCCCGCGTCTGGCGGCAGTCCATGAAGGACCTCGTGGGCATAGAACCCGAAACCGACACCCTGGGGGTCCTTCAGGATGTCCACTGGTCCAAGGGTTCCTTCGGCTATTTTCCCAGCTACGCCCTGGGCAATCTCTACAGCCTCCAGTTCCTGAAAAGCCTGCGCCGGGACCTGCCGGATTACGAAGACGACATAGCCCGCGGCAGCTTCACGGCCATACGCCGCTGGCTGCGGGAAAATATCTATACCTGGGGCCGCCGGCTTGATCCCGCGGATCTTCTCTTCAAGGTTACCGGGGAGAAACTCTCGGTCTCTCCTTTCCTGGAGTATATCGAAACAAAATACACGGCGTTGTACGGGCTTTAAGTACGCCGGCCCGGTCTCCCCCCACGGAGGCCGGGTTTCTTGATAGGAAAGATGGCGCGGGGCGCCGCCCCGCCGGGAGGTCAGGGGTCCAAAGGGACCCAGACCCCCCGGAAGTAATGCCTCCCTCATTCTTATTGATTTATCGTTGTTCCCTCTTACTCAAATCTTTTCTTTAATAGGGGGAGTGTATGAAGCGGCGGCGGGGAACGCCAATTTTTTTTAAAAAAAATAGGTCTTTATTGAAGCGCGGCGCATGTTCGCCCCCTATCTAGGGGTATGAAACACACGAGATTGTCGGGCTTTTTTGCCCCAGGGTTCCTGGCGTTTTTACTCCAGGGCTGTTTTAACCCGGCTGCCCCATCTGCCCCGGTGTCGGGCAACCCCGCCGCCCCCTTTGCCGTTGACGTAGTCATCGGTGCTACCGCCGATGCGGGCGCCGATGCGGGCGCCAATGCGGGCGCTCAAGGCCGCGCCCTTGCCGGACCCGGCGCGGACCGGATAAAGGGGACGGCAGGGGAGAGCATCCGCAACAGTATCCAGCTTGTCGTGGTGGAGAAGGAGAGCGGGGCGGTTACCCACGTTGCCGAGCAGCGCCGGGAAAGGGATGACGAGACGTATGCGGTTCTTACCATTAACGATATTCCCTATGGTAAAACCTACGAGTTTCTTATCCTGATGGGCTATTGGGACCGCTCCGGCGTCAACGATGACGGAACCTATGCGTATGATGAAGGCACCCCGCCCACCCTGCTGGCCGCAGGATTACAGGAGCAGAAGATAGTGGGAAGCACGACGGTACGGGTAACCATGTGGCCCCTCGTGGTGGACACCGAGTTTACCGCCCCGTCCCGATCCGTTCCGGCGAAGACCGGCGCGGCGGCTGCCCTGCCCCCGGTAGCCTGGAACGTCAAGTGGACGGTGCAAACCGGCGCCGGCGGGAACGGCCTTGCGGATTTGATTGCGGCTCAGAAGAACATAGCCGCCGGTGGCGCCGGGAACGGCTTGCGGATCACGGGCAAAACGATACGGGTAAATGGGACGGCGGTACGCTCGGAAACCAACGCCTCAACGGGGAATGTCATTACCCATGACATAACGGACTATACGGCGGGGTTGGCCAAGATAGGGACCTCCGGTTCCGCCGCCTTTACGCTGGAATATGTTCCCTTTAACCTGGCCGCGAAGGAGGACTGGGAAGACTTCGCGGACAAATCAATTTTCGATTTGAACAACGGCCCCCCGGTGTGGATCATCCGTAACGGGGTAAACGACGAGGTTCAGGACGAGGATACGGACTTTAGCGGCCCGTGGTGGGAAACGGGGAAGAACGGAAACGGGGCGGTACGCTTTGCCCTAACGGAGGAAAAGGACGGCAGCCTGGTAATCGGCCTGCCCGCGGCACGGGATGATGCGGCGATAACGTTTACTACCGGCGGGTATGCGGGGACCGCGGACGTGTATTATGCGGCAGCGCCGGTGGTGAATGGGGGGACGGTTGCGCCTGCGGATTATTCCGCCTACACGCTCCTGGGTTCGTACGGGACGGGGACCCATACGGCGGAAATAACGATAGCTGAGGCCGCCGACGTGTATCTGATGGTATTCAAAGACGGGAAGACGGGCGACGGGTCCTTCAAAATCCCCACTACCGCGGCCCAGATCTGGGGCAATCCCGCCGACTGCCTTGTTGAGGGCGCCGCGGGCATGACCAGCATCAAGGATAAGTTCGGCATTACGGCTGAGGGAAGTGAAGGCGTAGCGGAGACCTTCAAGACGCTGCACCGGTTCATTCAGGCCGGCGGGCTTGGCCCCGATATTGAGGGTACGATACAACCGGGGGACTGGATCGATCTTGAAAGCCTCACCGTCGATGGGTACAACGCCGAGGAGTACAGCAACCCCGATGGAGGTTTTGCCGTAACCAACACGGTGTTTTCCGGAGACAAGGGGGCCCTGCTGCGGCTGATTGCGGTGGGGATAAACTCGTTCCGTTCGGGAAGGGGGCAGTACACGGTAGAGGATAACGACGGGGTGGACCACGTGGTGTTCCAGTTTCAGAATATTCCGGTTGCGCGCAGGATGAACGCTACTGACGACACCAGCGGCGGGTACGCGGCGAGCGAAATGCGGAAGTACCTGACACCGGTCGGCGGCGACCCCAGGAGCGGCAGGTTCCTTGCGGGACTGGTGGCTGCGGGCGTGCCTGAAGATGTGATGTGGGCTCCGGTGCGGCATATATCGGTCAGGGGGGCCGGTGGTACGGTGCAAGATTTGCTATGGCTGCCCACGGAACGGGAGATGTTTGGAGCAGGAACCCATTCGGAGGCGGGCTATGAAACGCCGGAAAACCAGGCGCGGCTTGAATACTACTTTGATGCTGCCAGGCGGAAAAAGTATATGGGTACGGTGTTCGCATCCGGATCACCCTATTGGACGGCAAGTCCTAATTCTTCCCATTTTACCTATGTCGACAGCGCCGGCAGTGCCTTCTTCTCTAATGCGGGTGGTATGAGTGGCTGCGCCCCTGCTTTCTGCATCGACTAAGGCGCATGGCGCCTTCCGTCTCGTCCGCGCCCTGCGGACGAGACGGAACCCCCTAAATGCCTCATTTCAAAATGTTACCGAAAACTATTCCCGCTCTTGTGCCGGGGTACGGTTTACCTGGGCAAGCCGCTGGCGCAGACGCGGGATAGCCTTGTTGACATTCTGCTGAGTTTTTGGGCGGGCATGAAGAAGTTAAGGAGCGGGACCAGGGGCCGGTACACGGCGGCCAGGAGGGCCTGTTCTTCTTGTGGCTGCGGCTGCGGCTGCGGCCGCGAGTGAAAGGGAGGCGTTCCTTTTCGCACCAGATTTCGGCGGCGTTGTTGATGAATTCACCGCCGTTGTCGCTATGGAACTCCAAAACCGGGAGCGGGGCGGAGTTTTTGATGTCCGTCAGGGACTGGAACGTCC
>JAITLF010000379.1 GCA_031278025.1 Treponema sp. | reverse complement strand
CCCACGCCCCACGGCCCGCCCGCCAGCAAGCCGGACACGGCGGTGGAAACCACGCGCTACCACTACGAACACCTGGTACGCGGCCTCAACGTCGAGCGCGGCGACCACTCCAAGCCGGAGGACGCCTACGGCGTGCGCTACGCCTGGCAGGTTGGCGGCGAGAAGCCCGCGTCCGGGGCGCGGCTGCCCAATTCCCGGTTCAGCCGGAAGACCTCCCACGTGGTCCAGCACACGGAAGAAGACAAGGGCAAGACGGCCTATTACGCCACATGCTACGAAAACAGCAAAGGCGAGATGGGCCCCTGGTCCCCGGTCGAGGAAGCGGTCATCGGGTAGTCCACGCGGGGCTCTGCTCGGACCTTGCGGGCCTCTCCCTGCTCCCCGCAGGGCTCTGCCCCGCACCCCGCCGGGAGGCCCTAGGCCCCCCGGACCCCCCATAAAAAGGGCGAGGGTATCCCCTCGCCCTTTTTTATGGGGGGTCTGGGGGGAGCGCCCAGGATTAGAGTATAGGTTGACTGTTTGACCTTGTAGTCATAAAATAGGACTGGAGAAGGCGGTCGGTAATTGAATTTTGTGTTAGAAAACGGCATAACTGCCGTCTCGTCCAAAAAAATAGTGGACAGCGCTTTGGGTGTAAGCGGCGGGAAGATCTCTACAATCTCAGCGCCTATAAGTGTCTGGTTTCCGGGGTTACCACGGTGAACGATCATTTTCCCCATATCTTGAACTATACCATCCTGCCCGCTCTGCCCATACGGGTTATCCAGGAATACAGTCTGTCCCATGAGGCGTCATCCTACGATCTTAAATGGGGGAGCGGCATAGAAATTGAACACCAGTGGGCGGTAAAGAACCGGCGGCCCTTTATTACCCAGCTTTCCGAAGGGTTTGACGAGGAGTCCATGCGGGGAGTGGAAAAGCTGGGGGCCCTGAACGCGCATTGTCTTTTGGTTCACTGTATTGGTTTCAGTGACGAGGACATTCAAAATGCCCGGAACCTCTACGGCGAGGATCTTCCGGCCAAGACTATTTTCGAAATGATTACGGAGAACGCGGACAAGGCTTTCTTGATGGAAAACCGTATAGGGACCCTGGAGGAGGGGAAGCTGGCGGATATTCTGATATTGAAGGGCCGTGCGGACGATCCCTTCGAGAATCTGGCATCCGCTTCTATGGAAGATATAGAACTTGTGATGCTGGCCGGTAAGCCTATTTACGGCGAATTCCGTTTCCTTGAGCTTTTGGGCGGGAAAATTCCCAATGCGTATCATGAAATCACGGTAGGAGGACGGCCTATGTTTATCACTGGCGATCCCGCAGCGCTTTACCTGTCGATTCGGAGGAAGGTAGGACTCAAAAAGGTACTGGATTTTTTACCTTTTGAACCCGATGGTGGACACTATGCCTAAATTGTTGTCCTACCAGAGCGGGTCGGTTATTTATTTCCAGGGCGATATAGCGGATAAGATCTATATAGTACAACAGGGAAGCGTCAGGGTAACCTCGCAGAATATCGAGACCGGCAGTGACGAACATGACACCTTGCAACCAGGGGAATTCTTTGGCGTTAAATCGGCGCTGGGTGGGTATAACCGGGAGGAAAACGCCGTTACCGTTCAGGATTCGGTGATCGTGATTATGTCGGTCAGCGAGTTTGAGCAGTTCGCCACGGCAAATACCCGAATTGTCATGAAGATGCTCAAGGTGTTTTCAAACCAACTGCGGCGCGTGCATCGGCAGGTTATGAGCCTTATGGTAAAGGAAGGACAGCCGGATCCCGAAGCCGGACTTTTCAGGGTAGGAGAGTATTACTTGAGAAACAAGCGGTATGTGGAGGCCCGGTATGTGTTTAGCCGGTACCTGACCTATTACCCGGCCAGCGCCAATGCCTCCAGGGCAACCAAAGGGTTTGAGATAGCGGAAACCGCGCTGTCGGAGGGCAATGTGCAAGTCTCCGCCCTCCCTTCTTCAGGTACGGGCTTTATTGTAGGCGCCGAGGGTAGTCTTGGCTTGGGGGCTGTAGATTTTTCTTCTGACGCCGAAGGCTCGCAGGCGGCGCGGGGAAAGGCATCCCCCAGTTCCGCCATAGCTGATGCCGCAGTTACCGCCCCATCCGCTTCCAAGCAGAAGGATGTTGCCGAAGCCTATTACAATGCCCTAAATTTTATCTCCCAGAACGAGTATCCGCAGGCGTATACGGCGCTACAAGAAATAATCAAATCCGGGGCAGATCAGGAATATGTGGTGAAAAGCAGCTTTGACTTGGGGCATTGCCTTTTCCTTATGGGGCAATTCAATGCTTGTATTCAGCATTTGAGTCAGGTAATTTCCACGTATCCTAAACACCCTCTGTTGGGGACCGGCCTCTTCTTTATGGGGCAGTCCTATGAAAAAATCGGCTACCGGGATCAGGCGGCGGCTTTTTATAAAAAGGTGCTAAGTATAATCGCTGACGAAGAAGACGAGGTTTACTCAAAAGCAAAACGGGCCCTGGAAGATATGGTGGCCTGAGATAGCTATGAACTCTTCATCCTTTAGCCGTTTTGCCCGGACATTTCGGGCCGGAGAGATAATTTTCGCCGAATATGAACCGGGGGATACTTTTTACATGATCCAATCAGGCCGGGTACGACTGGTTAAGATCATCGGGGACTTTGAAAAGACCCTGGATATTCTGGAAACCGCAGATATGTTCGGTGAAATGGCCATCCTGGAGAACTCGCCCCGTTCCGCCACAGCCATAGCTATTGATGAAGTCAAAGTTCTGGAATTCAACCGCCAAAATTTTGAAATCCTGATGATGAGCAAGCCCCAAATAGCCCTGATGCTCCTCGAAACCTTCGCCAAACGTATCTGCGATTCCAAACGCAGGTTCATGATCCTTACCCTGGAAGATCCCCAGGCGAGGATCGCGGATGTCTTCCTCATGCTTGATGAAAGCAACCAAAGCCTTGACCATCAGACGGAACGCCGAGAATTTACGACCACGGTGGACGACATTGCCCATTGGGCGGGCATGGGCAGCAACGAAACCAGGGAAGTCCTGAACCGTTTCATACAACAGCGGCGCGTAGAAGTATACTCCGATAGAATCGTCGTTAAAAACATCGCCGATTTTTCCCGCTTTGTTAATTCCCGCCGTAAACAATAAGAGCTGGTATACGCCATTCGTTGCGCGACGAAAGTAAGCCCTAAATTCACTTAGTTGATCTGTAACTGTCAGGGAACCGACGTAAAGAATACGCTCAAAGAGACTTTTAACTTAGTCCAAGGGGTTAAGACCGTTCGGGTTCGCCGTTTCTATCATTATTACACTACTATACAGGCCGTTTCCGCTCCCAGTGGACTGGCCAAATCAAATCTGAAGTGCGAAAACAGAGGGGGCATCGTCAAGTCCGGTAAAATGAAGTTGCAAAAACCGCTCACCGGAAGAGTCGGACTGTATGTTCATAGCAGAGAATAGATTTGAGAATGTCGGAGAATAGGCGGGATTTACCGGGAGCCTGTTTGTAAAGGAATTTCACATTGTGCAATAAAAACGGCGGAGCTTTTCTCCGCTGGTATCATTGGTGGTGATGCAGAAAGTAGATAAGTCACACATGGCCATAGTTGACAAAAAAGAATACCAGACTGAAAGCCTTCAGGTGGTAAAGGATTTTCTTTGAAAAGCAGCAGGTTCTCCTGAACGCCCTCCGTACCCTGTGCCGCAGCCGGCAGTTGTTCCCTTCTATCCCACCGGTGTACGCTTTCCCGACTTTCAGGTTATCCCCCCTTGAACGCCGCCAGAAAGCTCCTCCTCAAGTCTGTCGCAAAGCATCCGCCGGTAACGCCCGCCTCAGACACCCGACGGCGAAGCCGCCGCGCCG
>JAITLF010000370.1 GCA_031278025.1 Treponema sp. | reverse complement strand
AACGCCGCTAAATCGAGGCGGTTGATATAGGCGTCAATCACCCGCACGGAATTGTTTTCCGCAACGTACTCTTCTATGCTGTCCGGCAGTAATATGATTTGATCGCGGCTTTCTCCGGTGATGAATTCCCTGTCAGCCCCCCATGCCGGTATTTTACTGGTTTGACGCGGTTGTTTCCCGGCTTTTGACACAGTCTGCCATCTGTTCCCCCGCATGCGCAAAGACTTCAAGGAGAAATCTTCAATACCCTGCGGCTCTGCCGCGGGGATTTTTTATTTTCCCGTGCCCGCGGTAGAGCGCCCAGTTCCTTCGTTTTTTCTCTCCAATGCTCCGGTAGCATCGCCGCCCTATCTTCGAATGTATAGTTTTCCTCTCTCATACCCTCAGTTTATCAGATGAGAAGTGTTTTGCCAACTGTTTAGGTAAACGCATATGGGGTAACGCCCCGGAACTTCGGGGGATATCCCCGCGCCCCGTGGGGCGCTGCCCGGTCCCTGCGGGCTTCTTCCTGGACCCCGCAGGGCTCTGCCCGCTCCCTGCGGGGCTCTGCCCCGCCGGGGGTTCGGGGCGGAGCCCCGCAGGGTTCGGGGCGGAGCCCCGCCGGAATCCGGGCGGAGCCCCGCGGGGTCCGGGCGGAGCCCCGCCATTAACGCGTTAGGAGGGGCGGCCAACTAGCCGGCCTTTGCTGATGGCGTATACGTCATCAATAACCATCTGAAAAGACGGCTCCCGGTGTTCGTACTTGGCACGGGCGGCCATCTTCTGCTTGTGGAATTCATGGAGTTCCGCCGTCAAAGGCAGCGCGCCGGGATCAAAGAAGCGGATAGCCCCATCGTTGTCCCGTGCGGGCAGCACCTTGCCCGCGTTAAAACGGCTCGGCGCAAAGGGAATATCCAGCACGCCCGCCTGAAATGCCCGCACCGCTCCCTGGGCAAGGTCCCCCTTGCCCAGCTCAAAAACCGTGTCCACGATACAGCGGGTTTCCGCCGCGATGATCACCTTCTCATCCATCAGGGAATTGGTGTCCACGGTCTGATCCCCCAGCATGGTGATGATTTGCTTGGTACACCGCAGCCCCTGGGCATTGGCCTCCATGGTGGGTACCCCTATGGCTTCGTGGGGGGTTTTGACGATGACTTTGGTGGCGTGGGACAGGGCGGCAACCGTGCTTCCCCAGGAAATCACCGCGAATGCCTTGGCCTCGTCCTGGGGAAAGCCCCCCATCCACTGGTGCAGCACCGTGGTAACCACCACGTCGCCATGCCCCTTGGCGCGGAGGTACTCGTCGGTGAGGGCCTGCAAGACCTGGATGGCCGCCACGTCCTGGAGCAGATTGCCGCACTGGCCGTAACCTACGGTGATGTTCCTGACTCCCTGCTCCGCCGCCAGAAGGCTTTCGATGATCGCCACCGCGTGGGAGATGCAGGGCGGAACCAGGGTGCCGGTGAGGGGGCCGAAGGGTTCCCGGTTGATGGAAATCCCCGCCTCCTCATAGATGCCCGTCAGCCGGTCGGTGTACTGCCAGTCCAGGATGGTCTTGGTAAGGTCCGCGTTCTTGGCGTAGGGGATGTTGTAGGAAATGCCGCCGCCCTCGTAACTGGTAAAGCCCCCGGCGTAGGCGATCTCCGTAAGCAGCCGGGCGTCGGGGGTTCCGTGGCGGACCTGCACCGGGGTATCCAGGGCGTCGATAATCTGCCTGCAGCCTGAAACCCCGTGGTTTACGGCGGGGAACCCGTTGAGCATGGACTTTTGCAGCCTCACCGATTCGGCGATTCCCTCTTCGGCTTTCTGAAACCGGTTCTGCCGGGTGTAGCTGTCGATGGTGGTGGGCAGCAGGTCCGCGCCCCCGTTATCCTGCAAATAGGCAAGGAGCTTGACATGCTCGTCTATCAGGGCCACCCCCGCGCGGGGCTGGATCAGGGTGGTTCCCGCAGCCTTGGCCTTAAGGAGTTTTTTCGAAAAAACCTTCCCCGCTGGCAGGCTTTTGTGGTACGCGAAGGCCGCTTCCATGTCCACGTCCTTACCGGTGGGCCACTGGGTCAGCACCTCTTTGCGGATTTTATAAAACTCGTCATCACTGATGCGTTTATTCACAAGTTCCATAATTTTTAATCTCCTTCTTCATGATTGATACGGCGGCGTCGGGCCAGGCATCCGCCAGAAGCCCCATAGCCGCCAGGATATAAGATGTATCAATGAAAATCGCCGACCTTTCCGAAGGCTTAAGGGACGCCGCGTTCGCCCGGGCAGCCAGGGCGCGGCGGGCTATTTCCTTCGCCGCGGGATGATGGATCACCGCGCCCCCGGTAAGGACAAGGCGCTCCACGCCGGTTAAATCCTTGCCGGCCTGCACAAAGGCAGGCCCCGCCGGGGTGTAGACCTCCTCAATGGTTCCGGCATGACGGTCCATCGCGGTTTCCACCGCCGCCGCTGCCAGGGCAAAATCAAGGCGCGCGTCTTCCGCCGTAATGGGCAAGGCCCCGGGATTTGCCGTAAGCCTGCCGACCATGCCCGCAATGGCGTCGGCGGCAAGTCCCGAAAGGGCGGCGAGTTTTTCCGCCCCCGCCGCTTCCAGCACCCCGGAAGCGCTGTACCGCATGCCGATATCCCCCTCCACCGTACGCTTGGAAAAAGGTTCAGGGATCCCCTTGAGGATCGCGTCCCGCCTGGGCAGCCCCGCAGCCAGGGAATACACGTCCGTGGTCGCGCCGCCTAAATCAACCGCGGCAAGTTCGCCCAGCCCCGCCTCGCCCCCCGCGCCTGAGGACAAGAGTTCCAATGCCCGTTTTACCGCCGCGGGGGTGGGCATAAGGATGCCCGAAATCAGCTCCCGTTCACGGGAAAGCCCCCGTGCATGGATGATCCGTTCCAGAAAAAGGCGGCGGATTTCCCCCTGGGCAGGCTCAATGTTCAGGGTTCCCAGCTTGGGCAGCACATTAGGACAGCGGATGATGTTCCACCCCGCCAGGGATTTGGCGCACTCCGCAGAAGCGGACCGGTTGCCCGCAATCAGCACCGGAAAGGGGCCGGGGGCGCCCAGGGAGGCCAGCATCTTCGCATTGTGGAGGATACATTCTTTGTTGCCCCCGTCAACCCCGCCGGTTAAGAGAAAGATGTCCGGCTTGATTCGGGCAATCTCGGCGGCATCCTCTTCGGTCAACTCGTAGGAATAGAGGCCCACTACCTTTGCCCCCGCTCCCAGGGCGGCAAGTCGGGCGGCCTCGGCGGTCAGGGCCGGGACCAGGCCGCTGGCAATCATCCGCAGGCCCCCCGCCGCGCTGGAGCAGGCAAAGCGCCGGATAAACGAGAGGGGTCCCGTCTCCTTCAGCAAACGGGATAGGGCTTCCGCCAGCCCTTCGCCAATATCGGTTTCCACCGTGGTATAGGCCGCCGCGGTCCCCAGCAGGGTTTTTCCCACCGGGTCTACTGCCGTAACCTTGGTGTTGGTGCTGCCGAAATCAATAAGCAGAATCGCTTCCATAGGTCCCCGCCCTTCCCTCAGCTCATGTGCAGGTCTTCCCGCAAGGTTTCGATGGCCGCTTCCGGCGAGGAGCCTGGCCCAAAGACCCGGTCAAAGCCCATGGCCTTAAAGCGCTGTTCCACCTCGGCAAAGTCCTGCTTACCCACCACGATATTGCCCCCCACGTAGAGGAGGATACCTTTGAGGCCCGCCTCATCGCACTTGTCCCGGAAGCCCCGGCAGTCCAGTTCCCCATGCCCGTAGAGGGAAGATATCAGGATGGCGTCCGCCGCAGTTTCCAGGGCGGCCTCGATATATTCCTCCTGAGAAACCATAACCCCCAGGTTGGTTACCTCGAACCCGGCGCCGGTAAAAGCATGGTAGAGAATTTTGTTCCCTACCGCATGAACATCCGCCCCGATAACGCCTATAACCAGCTTTTTCTTTTCCATGCTAACCTCTGTTTTGCAGGTTGTTGTAATGATATATAACAAATATATATATTGATATAGCTTTTTTGTCAAGGAAAAATGATGAAAAAAGGAAAAAATTGAGGGGGGTATGCGCCGCAATGCGGACGGCTAGTCCTCTCAGTGTTGGTGGTAATGGCGGCCTTCTCAACGGCTGTATTTGCCGCGCCGTATCTGGGAATAGACGCTTTCGGCGTTGACGTCGGAGACGCCCACGAACTTTGGACGCTCCTCAAGTCGGTACAGCAGGAGTTTGGGGTTAAACGCGCCGATTCCGGAGTTCAGATCTCCACCGGGAGGGTTCAAAGAATGGCGGTAAATAAACGTATCCCCGGCGATAATCCGGAAATCCTCAAAACAAAAGAAGATCGCGGCGAAAAAGTCCATCGGGTATATTATCGCCGTTTCCTTTGGCAAGGGCGCTGTTGAAGAAGCCGCCCGGTTAAGGACCAGGGAAGACCGCATTATAAAAATAGCAAAGGTTGAGGAAATAATCCCCATCGCCACAATGCCGACAATCGGGGTTCATATCAATGAGTTGGAAAAAGACGCATCGGGCGGAACGTCCGCAGGCTGCCGAAAGACAGCGTTGGTTGCGACAGGGCAAAGCGCCGCAGGCATTAAATTTTATAGCTTCGATTTTACATACAATGTGGGGAAAAGGGTTTATGCCGTCAATCATTATCGACAAGGAAGAAAAACAAATACAGATATTCAAAACAGGAATACACACGATAGCGGTTAAAGGTGCTGACGTGGAACAAATTAAATAAAACGGAGTACGGGCATACTGCACATAACGAGGCTGTCGAAAAAGTGTTTCGGAAGGGTTTAAGGCACTATATATAGCGTATCAATTACCTTTAACACACCATATAGAGTAGTTTTTGCCTATTGACGGATTAATTCGACAGTCTCAACGAGCGGCCGGGGACTCTTGAGGAATGAGGAATGAGGAAAGAAAAAGCGCGGCCTTGAAGCGTTGATGGAGAAGATAATCGCGCGGCATATCAAACTGGACCAGGACGCCGCGTCTATGATAAATGTCAAGGCGGTACCGCGACATTTTTGTTTCGTGGTTATGGGCGTCCCTGTCATAATGATACTCCTGCTTCTTAAGCATTTGATAGATCTCCGCAAATACCCGGCGGCGTAATCCCGTCCTCACAAGTCCGGCTTTCTTATATTCTGACATCCGGTCAT
>JAITLF010000357.1 GCA_031278025.1 Treponema sp. | reverse complement strand
TTATATAAATCTATTTGGAGGAATTTATGAAGAAAATTGTCGTTTTGATGACGGGGATGGCGTTGGTAATGTCCGCGATGGTATTCGCGGGCGGCAAGCAGGATGCAGGAGGAGGTTCTAAAGAAACCATCACGGTCGGATTGGCGCTTACGGGTTTGCAGACCAATCCTATTTTTATTGACATCAGGCGGGCCTTTGAAGAGAGGTGCGGCCAGGCCGGGTATCGGTTAATTGCCGCCGACCTGTCGAACGGGGCAGCAGACATGACCAGGTTCCTTGAAAATTGTCTGACCGCAAAAGCGAAGATTGTGGTCTTTCAGAATATTGCCGAGGACGCTTATATCAATCTTTTAGAGGAACTAAAGGCTCAAGGGGCAATCCTCGCTTCTTATGACAACCCCAGCAAGGTCGCCCATTATGTCAGTATGGCATCAAATTACGAACTGGGAAAAACCATCGGCCGGATGTGCGGCGAATGGGTTCATGCCAATCCGGGTTCCAAAAAGGCGGCGATTGCCACATTTAATGTGCTTGACTTTATGATAGTGCGGGCCGATGGCATACGGGATGGGTGTAAGGAAAGCTGTCCTGATGGCAGTATCGTATTTGAACAGGACATTAACATAGCCGATGGAGGGGTTGCTTTGGGCGAGGCCATTATTACCGCGGTTCCCGACATACAGGGCATTATGGCTATTACCGACATCGGATGTATCGGCATTGGCCAGGCCTTTGCCGCCGCGGGCTGGACGTTCCAAAATCACCGTATCGGTATGTTTGGCAGCGATGCCAGCGAAGACGGTATGAGAGAGATCAGAAAGAACGGCATGTTCATCGGTACTGTTTATATGGATTTGGTGAATCAGGTGCTTGGCCTCTTTGACCGAAGCCTTGATACCATGAATACCGGCAAGATAAATGAAGCGGAAAAAATCGTGTACTTCCCGATGCAGCCTATCACTATCGAAAATGCCGATTTGGTTGGCAAGCCGTTGCCGAAAAAATAATACTGTTTCCGGGGGTTGTTCGGAATTTGGCCGCTTTTTAAACCGCCTTCGGATTCTTCATAATTAAATCCTTATTTGTGGTAAGAACGGAGGACCCATGCCTGAAAACGCGCTTTTAGAACTGCGCCGTATTTCAAAACAGTATCCTGGCGTACTCGCGCTAGATGACATTTCCGTGACATTTAAAACAAATGAGATACATGCCCTGGTCGGCGAAAACGGCGCCGGAAAATCCACGTTAATAAAAGTTCTTTCCGGAGCCATTAGCCCCGACAAAGGCGAAATTGTCTTTGAGGGAATTACCCATATCGCCATGACGCCTAAACTTTCCCGGGATCTTGGCATCGCGGTAATATATCAGGAATTTAATCTGGTCCCCGCCTTGACGGTAGCGGAAAATGTTTTTGTGGGCAGTATGCCGGGGAATAAAGTTTTTATCGACAGACAAAGCTGCGAAAAAAAGACGGTGGAAATTTTTCAGCGGATGAAGATCAATATTGATCCAAAGTCCTTGGTACGGGATTTAACAGTAGCCTATAAACAGATGGTGGAGATTGCTAAAGCCCTTTCCAAAAATGTGCGGATTTTGGTAATGGACGAGCCTACCGCACCTTTAACGAGCAAAGAAACCGATATTCTGCTTGAAATAGTTGAAAATCTTAAAAAACAGGGCGTAACGATTATTTTTATAACTCACCGGCTGGACGAGGTGTTCCGTATCGCGGACCGGATCACCGTTATGCGGGATGGATGTTTTGCCGGCGAAATGGACCCCAAAAACACCACCCGGGACGACTTGATCCGCAGTATGGTGGGCCGTCACATTGCCGATACCTACCCCGTCCGCACGAGCAGTATCGGAGAGCCGGTACTTGAAGTTGCGGCTCTTAACGGCGCCGGCATTGAGGATATAGATTTTGTCGTGCGCCGGGGCGAAATTCTGGGATTCGCCGGGCTTGTGGGAGCGGGGAGAACAGAAACCATGCGCTTTCTGTTCGGCGCGGACAAGAAAAAAGGCGGTACGATAGTATTTAAGGGCGAGGATATCGAAATAAAAACCCCGCGTGAATCGGTACGCCGGGGAATAGGCCTGATACCGGAGGATCGTAAACAACAGGGGGTTATCCTGGGCTTCCCCATACGATGGAACGTTTCGCTTGCGATTTTGGAAAAGCTATCAAAATATCTTCTTTTGAACCATGCGGGCGAGAAAAAAACCGCGGAACAATTACGGGTTTCGTTAGACATAAAAACTCAGGACATCATGCAGATCACGAGGAATCTTTCCGGCGGCAATCAGCAAAAGGTAGCGCTGGCCAAATGGCTGGCAGCGGAATGTGAGGTGCTGATCTTTGATGAACCGACCAGGGGTATTGATGTGGGGGCCCGGTACGAGATTTATAAATTGATGAATGAACTGTGCGCCCAGGGGAAAGCCATCATCATGGTATCCTCCGACATGGAAGAACTTTTAGGCATGTCGGACCGGATCGTCGTGCTCTGCGAAGGCCGGAAGACCGGAGAATTGAACAGAGAGCAATTCTCGCAGGAAACCGTGCTGCGGCTTGCGTCGGGAGTGGTCTGATGAGCAAAGAGGAGATACCGTTATGAATCAATTTTTAACAAAGCTGAAAAAACAGGCAGTCTGGCTCATGCTGGTCGCCATCGTACTTGTTTTTATGGTATTTATAGAAAATTTCGCGTCATCCTATAACTTTATAACCATTCTGCGGCAGGTTTCCAACATCGGTATTCTCTCCGTCGGCATGACCTTTGTGCTTATAGCCGGGGGTATCGATCTTTCTATTGGGAGCGTACTGCCCCTGGTTGGCGTTTCCGCGGCGCTTATGATGACGAAAGGAGGAATGCCGCCGGCGTTTGCTTTTTCTATCGGTGCATCCATAGGGATAGTTGTGGGCTTGTTTAACGGCCTCGTTATTACCTATACCCGTATGCCGCCCCTGATAATGACCCTGGGTGTGGGATATATATGCAGAGGATTGGCTTTTATTGCCACCAACGGGTATCCGGTGTATGAGTTACCGGCGGGGGCCAGGATTCTGGGGCAGGGGTATCTTTTTAAGATGATTCCGATCTGTGTGCTTATTATGATCGGCGTCATTGTATTGGGGGCAGTCATTCTGAACCAGACCCAGTTAGGCCGGCAGTTTTACGCACTGGGCGGCAATGAGGAAGCGGCCCGGCTTTCGGGTATCAATGTAAAGCGCATCCGGGTCATCGCCTATGTGTTTTGCGGTTTTCTGGCCGGGATTTCGGGGATTGTGATGATGTCCCGGCTTAATTCGGGGCAGCCCCTTTCCGGCAGCGGCATGGAAATGGACGCGCTTATCGCCTGCGTCATTGGCGGCATCAGCGTTGCCGGCGGGGAGGGCCGGGCCACCGGTATGATTGGCGGTATGCTGGTGATGGGCGTCCTTGCCAACGGCCTTGCCGTAGCCGGGATGAACGAATATGTCCAGCAGGTGATTAAAGGCTCGGTGCTGGTTATGGTAGTCGCGGTGGACAGCCTGTCGCGCCTACGTAAAAACTAGCGCCTTGAGTTCAGCGCCCCGGTATTCACGCGCAAGAATGGAGCATCCGAATATACGGATACGGCAGTTCCGAAGGGGAAAACCGGGGCGCTGAAAGCCGGCGCGGGTTTCCGAACCGCCGCAACGGTTAACCCATTGTCCCCGCTGTCCGGTCAGGTTGACAGTGCCGCCACCGCAGCGCCAAACAGGGAAGCCTGCTCCACCGGGGAAATCACATAGGACCGGGGAGAATCTTTGTACAACAAAGTATGAAGGTACGACTCCAGCGCCTCCCGCATCCCCTTGTAAATCATATAGGTAGTCCCTTCCACGGCAATACGAACCGGAACAAAGGGATCATAGCCTTCTCCTACCCGCTGCACCATGGCGGCCACTATTGCGGCGGACAGCAGGGCGCCCCGTTCCGTTACGATGGATGTCAGGTACGCCAGGGACCGCAGGCCGTCAAGCTCATCAGGCCCAAAGAGTCCGCCGATGATCCCTTTTCCGGTCAGGGGAGCGTGCATGAACTCGTTAAGGTCTCTGGTCTGCAAAGACGGCCAGTCCAGGAGCGTCCCGGATTTCTTGAAGACGAGTACCCCGTCTTTCACCGCCTGCTTCAGAACCTGTAGGGTCAGGGGACCCAGATACGCGCCGGCGCAGGCTTTTTCCGTCAGGTAGGTTCCGGGGTTCTTCGTCGTCCCATCGTATTCCCGGTCCAGGTAGCCCAGGTACCGGGGGGCGAAGGTACCGCTCTCGCAAACCACGATCTGCGGCGCTGTTTCGGACTCAAAGCCAATCTTGGGAATCCGCTTTTCCGGGTACGCCGTGTTTAACCCCGTCCCCAGAATAAGGCCGATCACCGGGCCGCCGCCCGTTTCGTACACGGCCTCCCCCCTGCGCTTTCCCCCGTCCGCGGGAATCTCCACCATGCCGGACAACAGGGTTGCTACCGTATCGTTCAGGAGGACTATCCTTTCGGGGGCTTTCAGTTTCCGCCGGGCCAGGGCTTCCCGCAGCCCCTGGCCGATCCGCTTTCCGATCACCTCCGGCGCGTCCACCTCCTTGCTGAACGCAAGGAGTATCCCGTCCGCGTCGGTAGTAATCTCCGCAGGATAGGAAAAACAGAACCCTATCCCCGCGACATCCGGCGCCGCTTCCAAAAGCGGCGCCGTTACATCCGCAAGCTGATCAAAGAACTGATCCGAGGTAACCCTCCCCTGGGTCCCCGGCATAGGCGCCTTCTTTGTTCCCTCCGCCCGGCTTTCGCCCTTCTCGTTAAACCGCACCAGCGCCGCCCGCAGATTCGTGCCTCCCGCGTCCAGGGCAAGGACCGGCTTGCCGGGGGGCATAGACACGGCGGGCCTGATATACGCCGGAATCATCGGCAGACTCGACCGCTGCCCCCTAAGCCCCCGCTCCATATCGGACAATATATCCCGAATCAACATGACGGGATCGCAAATGTCATAATGAAATCCATAATGACGGGCAAAGTCCGTCAGTTCTTTGGGAATAAAACCTACGCCCATTCCATACCTCCATAGGGTGAATTGGTTTTAGTATAGCCGGTATCCGCTAAAATAGCTATTTGAGCAGTTCCAAAACCCGCGCCGGGGCGCTGCTCCGCACCTCGCGGGGCTCCGGGCGGCTGTTGAACCGGGCAGGAAGGCGTTCACCTGGTTCAACACCGCCGTGCAGTCCGCCGGGTTCCAGCCGTAGGCGGTAATCTTCGCCCCTTCCCCCAGGACCGCCGCCCATTTTTGGCATAAATCCACTAAATCCTGCTCCCTCCTGGGAAGCCAATCGCCGCCTGCCATAAAAACCTCCTTGATATTTGGAACCCTTTTATCCGTTCCGTGTATTTCTGAAAACTCCCCGGCTCCCGCGCCGTCCGCGTAGGCGCCTACGGCGACCGCGCAGGCGCCTACCGTGATCGCGTAGGCGCCTACGACTCCGTACTTCCGGGCGAACTCGACAATTACAATATGCGTTTTCATAGTCATCTCCTTTTATACCCACCGGGGAGGCAATCCCCGTATGGGAATATGCAAGAGCGGTTTCCTCTTTT
>JAITLF010000313.1 GCA_031278025.1 Treponema sp. | reverse complement strand
GCGATCTGGTTGCGTTCCTTGATCATCCGGGCGTAGACACTCTGGGTAAGCTCATCGGAATAGCCGATCTGCCGGGTTACCACGTCGATTAACTCAATGCCGTACTCCGGAACCATGCGCCGCGAACGGCTGAGAATCTCCTCGGCAAGCTGCCGCCTTCCCCGCTGAATCGGTTCCCGGCTGCCCTCGCTTTGAACCGGCGCGGGAGCGGCGCCTGCATCGTCAACACCCGGAACATCGGCCGTATCCTGTCTTTCCAGGATGATGTTGGAATTCCGCACCGATTCCCTCAGGTAGTTTTCCGCCACTACGGTCTTTACCTCGGAATCGATAACTTCGGCAAGTTTCTGGTAGGCGCTGCCAATCGTCGTGATGGATTCGTAGAACTTCTTCGGATCGGATATGCGCCAGCGGGCCGTAACATCGGCAAAGATGTACTGCTTTTCCCTGGTCGGAATACTCTTCTGTTCCCCGTCCCAGGCCATGATCCGTTTGGGATAGCGTACCACGTCGTCAATGAAGGGCACCTTTATATGCAACCCCGCCCCGGTAACCACATTGACGATTTTCCCCATCTGGACCACCACGGCCTGTTCCCCCTCGTCAATAACGTACAGGGGTCCAATCAGCAAAATACCCGCAATCAGTACAACAATTACTATTAGTGTTATAATAAGTTTTTTCATGGAACTTCGTTCCCTGTTCGGTTGAAATGTGCGGCCATGCGGCCGCACGGAGCTAAGGTTATCATGGAACTTCGTTCCCTGTTCGGTTGAAATGTGCGGCCGTGCGGCCGCACGGAGCTAAGGTTATCATATTAATTTCCTCCCCCGGCCGGAGAAAGGTTCTTTAACGGCAGGAAATTATCAAAGTTACGGTCGATGATCACCGTTTCCTTATCATCCTTGAACACTTCTTCTACCATCTCGTAGTAGAGCCGCCTGCGGGTAATTTCCGGCGCCTTGCGATACTCCTCGTACACCGAATTGAAACGCGCCACATCGCCCTGGGCGCGGTTAAGCCGTTCCGTGGCATAGCCCTGGGCCACCTGAATCAGCCGCTCGGCCTCGCCTTTGGCCTTGGGTATCTCCGCGTTGTAAGCCTGGAGCCCCTCGTTGATAAGCCGGTTCATGTCCTGCTCGGCCTTGTTCACGTCGTCAAAAGCCTCCTGCACCCCCGGAGGCGGATCGATGTTCTGGAGCTTTACCGCGATTACGTCTATGCCCAGGCCGAAACCCCGGAAAGTCTCGTTCATGATATTTATGCCCTCAATCTCAATGGCACTTCGTTCCGGCCCCATGATGTCCATGATGGTACGGTCCCCCACCAGCATATTGATCGCCGATCTGGACACATCGCGTATGGTTCTTTCCCGTTCCATCACGTTAAAGGTCCAGGCCACGGGGTCGACAACGCGGTACTGGATGATCCATTCCACATCGATGATGTTGAGGTCCCCGGTGAGCATGGTGGATTCCCTGATATCGCTCGCATAGGTGGAAGAAATGCCGCCTTGCAGGGTGCGAAAGCCGAATTGTTCGGTCTGGACATTCTTGACATTTACAATATAATGCCTGTCGATGCCGAAGGGCAGCTTGAACTGAAGCCCCGGCCCGGTGGTAGTGTAGTATTTGCCGAACCGGGTAATTACCGCTTCTTCGGTTTGATCCACGACATACACGCCGGTCCCCAGCAGAATCACCACCACAATGGCGGCAATGGCCAGGAGAACCGTCACCGGACGCACCACAGCGGCCAGTTTAGAGGGAGTAACATTCTTCACGCGGTTTCCTTTAACCGGAAACGGCAAAATCCGCTACCGGTCCTTTCAAAAATAACGCTTTAAGCGCCAAAGGTCAATGAATCAAGGGGCGATTATAAATTCGGCGTATTTTAGCGGGCCTGTTCTGCCCTATTCTCTATGAATTGAGTTTTTGTAACTATTCAGTCGTAGCGTGATTTCAGAGATCTTCTTGTTCTCCGGGAGCCTGCGAAACTTTGCGTAATTTGTATGGAAATTCGCGCAATTCCACACATTTCGAGGTTCCCTGGCCTTAACAAAGGGGGCAGGGAAGCTGTTCCCGCCTGGTTGCGGCATTAAGGCCCTTTCGCACCCAATCAGCTCATTGGGGGTTAAAACCCCTCCGGACTAAAGCCCATGTGCGTTTACTTAAGGGGGGGTCTGTCCCCAAAGGTCTCCGGCCAGGGTCAGACCCCAAAGTAAACGCGCGGGGGTCTGTCCCCAAAGGTCTCCCACCGGGGTCAGACCCCAAAGTAAACCCCTCCGGGCTAAAGCCCACTTGCCGGCCCGCGCACATCACTGCGGCGTGGTTCGCGTGCGACCTCGGGTATCCCGCAGGCGACTAAATAGTTACGCTTTATTGGAACGCGCGGGTGTAATACCCCGCCCTTCAGGGCGATTTTTTACCACCACATAATTGGCGGGGTAGTTCATTATTTGCCGTTTATCATTTATTATTCACTAAAGAGGTTGTTATGGAAAACCAATCCGCCCTGTTTACCGATTTCTATTCCCTTACCATGGCCCAGGGCTACTGGAAGAAGGGGATGAATCGCCGCTCTATATTTGAAATGTTTTTCCGCCGCCAGCCGTTCAACGGGGGTTTCTCCGTATTCGCGGGGCTTGAGCCGCTGATCGAAACGATACGCCGCTTTTCATTTTCCGCGGAGGACATCAATTATCTCCGCTCGCTCAACATGTTTGAAGACGGTTTCCTGGACTACCTGAAGGGATTCCGCTTTACCGGTTCCCTTTACGCCATGGACGAGGGCCGGATTGTATTTCCCCATGAACCCCTGGTCCGCATCGACGGGGGACTCATCGAGTGCCAGATACTCGAAGGGATGCTTCTCAACATCATTAACTTTCAGAGTCTTATCGCTACCAAAACCGCGCGTGTATGGCTTGCCGCCGGGAAGGGCATGGTGATGGAGTTCGGCCTGCGCCGCGCCCAGGGATTCGACGGGGCCATGTCCGCCTCGCGGGCGGCTTTTATCGGCGGGGCAAACGGGACCAGTAATGTGCTTGCGGGGAAGGCCTACGGCATTCCGGCGCTGGGTACCATGGCCCACTCCTGGGTGATGGCCTTCCCCGGCGAAGAGGACGCCTTCGACGCCTATGCGGAACTCTACCCTGACAGGACGATCTTCCTCATCGATACTTACGATACGCTAAAAAGCGGAATCCATAGCGCCATAAAATCCGGAAAGAAACTTGCCGCTCAGGGGAAAAAATTCGGAGTGCGTCTTGATTCAGGGGATATCCATTACCTTTCCGTGCAGGTACGGAAAATGCTGGATGACGCGGGGCTAAAAGACGCCACAATCGCCGTTTCCAATGATCTGGACGAATGGATCATCCAGACCCTTACCGATGCGGGGGCGCCTGTCAACAGTTGGGGCGTGGGGACCCGGATGGTTACCGGCGGGGATGACGCGGCCTTTGCCGGGGTGTACAAGCTGGCGGCGAAGGAGGACGACGCGGGGAATCTCGTTCCGGCGATTAAATTCTCCGACAATCCGGAAAAGACTACTACGCCCGGATTGAAGCAGGTGTGGCGCATCTACGATGCCAACGGTTTGGCCGTCGCGGATGTTCTGGCCCTGGACGGTGAAACGTTTGAAAAAAATACCCGCCAGGCTTTTTGGCATCCCTCGGCGGATTACCGGCATTTCTACCACACCCTGGAAGGAAGGGCGGAACAGCTGCTGCGCCTGAGACTGCAAAACGGCGAACAGCTTATACCCCATCCGTCGCTCGAGGAAATACGAAAACTGGTTAAAAGCGATCTTGATATCTTTGACGACAGCTACAAACGTATTCTCAACCCCCATATCTACAAGGTGTCGGTCACCGGACGCCTTAGAACGCTTAAGCTTGAATTGATCAAGAATTATTTGGGGGACCTGTAAAGTATGGATAGTTATTTAGAAGGGGGGCCTGTTACCGGACAGACGGCGGCAGGCGGGTGCAGGTCCTGTCCGGCCCCCCTGCGGCCGGGCCAAGGTCCCGGCCTACCCCCCCGCAAAAAAGAGGAGGCAAATTATGGGTGATACGGTAACGGCAACATTCCCCGGAGGGAAGAAGATTAATGTTAAACGGGGAACCGTTATTGATACATTGGCCGAAAACTTCGGCGTGTTGGAGAGCCCTTTGGCGGCGGTAAAGGTGAGCAACAGGATTCTCCCGCTTTCCGGCCGGCTTGAAATTAACGCCCCGCTGGAACCGGTAACCATCGATTCCCCCGCCGGGATAGAAATCTACCGCCGCTCCCTTGCCTTCCTCCTCTCCGCCGCCGCCCGGGAAATTTTCCCGAACCGTAAACTCGTTATCGGCCATTCCCTGGGCCGCGGCTACTACTACAGCTTTGAAGACGGAAAGACCCTCCTGGAAGCTGAGATCGGCGCGCTCAGGAAAAAAATGTTTTCCCTTGTCGGGGAGAATCACCCCATCACGGCGGAGTACCTGTCCTTTGTCGAAGCGGCGGACTTATTCGAAAAAAGCGGGCGGACGGATACCCTGCTCCTCCTTGAAAGGCGGAACGAGACCGCCGTACAGGTGAATGTCTGTCACGGTTATACGAATCTCTACATTGATCCGCTTGTACCGAACACCGGCATTCTTTCCTCTTTTGATCTTATGGCCTACGAACAGGGAATACTGCTGCGTTTCCCTGAACACGGAAGGGGAATTATCGAACCGTTTAAGGATAAGCCCAGTCTCTTTTCGGTTTACCGGGAGTACAAGAAATGGGGCCGCATCGTCGGCCTTAGATCGGCGGGAGAACTTAACCGCATGGTCACGGAAAAAACCATCCAGGATTTTATCCGCATTGCCGAGGCTTTTCAGGGGAAAAAACTGAATGAGATAGCCGACCGTATCTACCAGCGCAGAGATGATATTAAGGTCATACTTCTTGCCGGTCCCTCCAGTTCGGGGAAAACTACCACGGCAAAGCGGCTCTCCATCGATCTAATGGTAATGGGAATAAAGCCTATCGCCGTAAGCCTTGACGACTATTATGCGGACAGTTCCCAAACTCCCCTGGACGAAAACGGCCGGCCGGACTACGAATGCCTCGAAGCCCTGGATGTCCCGTATCTGAATCGGCAGCTTCTCTCCCTTTTTAACGGCGAGGAAGTGACTCTGCCGGTATACGACTTCAAGACTGGCCTTCGCCGGGAATCGGGCGGGCGCAAGATACGCATGGAGCGCCGCTCCATGCTCATCCTGGAAGGCATCCACGGCCTTAACGACAGACTCACCGGAGAACTCGACCGCGGCGTCAAGTTTAAACTCTACGTGTCCGCCCTTACCCAGCTTAACCTGGACGGATGCAACAGAATTCCCGCCGGCGACAACCGACTTCTGCGGCGCATGGTCCGGGACAGCCAGTTCCGCGGCGCCGGCGCATCCTGGACCATCCAACAGTGGCCCAGTGTTCAGCGGGGAGCGTGGAAACACATCTTCAGCTTCCAGGACAGCGCCGACGCGGTCTTTAACTCGGCCCTGGACTACGAAATCGCGGTCCTTAAATTCTACGCCGAACCCCTGCTCCGCTCGGTAAAACCCAACGAGGCCGAATACGCCGAAGCCTTCCGGCTGCTCTCCTTCCTGGAGTACTTTGCCCCAATCTCCCCGCAGCTTGTTCCCGGCCAGAGCATACTCCGCGAATTTATCGGCGGTAGCGAGTTTAAGTATTAGTGTAAGGAAAACGTAACATTCAGTCGCCTAGGGGGGTAAAGCATTAGAGAACAAGAAAAGTTCTCAAATCGCGCTACGACCAAATAGTTACAAGTCTGTCAGGCGCTTTTTTATAAGACGGCAGGCTGCCCGGGTCTGCCGCCGCTGCCTGAACTTACCACCTGACGCACACTCCCTTAGCTTCGATGAATCTTTTGATCTCAGGGATGGTGGCCGTGCCGAAGTGAAGCATGGACGCCACCAGCGACGCGTCCGCCCCGCTTTCCAGCAGCACTCCCGCTATCTGTTCCATGTTCCCGGCTCCCCCGGATGCGATCACCGGCACCGGCGTCGCTTCCAGAATACGCCTCGTAAGTTCCGTGTCGTAACCCGCACCGGTTCCATCGGCGTCAATCGAATTGAGCAGTATTTCTCCGGCGCCAAGTTCCACGGCCCGTACCGCCCATTCAACCGCGTCAATTCCCGTATCTTCACGGCCGCCGTGCGAATAGGCGTTCCACCGGGGTTCCCCTTCCCGCGCCCCGCCGCCGGAACCCCTTTTTGCGCCAACTCTTTTTGCGTCGATCGAAAGAACCACGCATTGCCTGCCATAGGCCCTTGCCATATCCGCAAGCAACCGCGGATTTTTCAGGGCCGCGGTACAGACAGAAACCTTGTCGGCCCCGGCGTTCATGGCGTCCCGCATATCTTCCACGGTACGTATTCCGCCGCCCACACAGAGTGGTATAAAAACTTCCTTCGCGACACGGCGCACCACGTCGAGCAAAGTTGCCCGGCTTTTATAGGAAGCCCCTATGTCAAGAAAAGTAAGTTCGTCGGCTCCCTCCTCGTTGTAACGGCGGGCCAGTTCCACCGGGTCCCCGGCATCCTTGATCCCCTTAAACTTTATGCCTTTTACAACCCGGCCGTCATCAACATCGAGACAGGGAATTATCCGTTTTGCCTGCATGAGCATCTCCCATTAAAGGAATAACGATTATTGCGCTGCCCCAGCGTGGCAGACGATTTTCGCGGAATATTTATCCGGTTAATACTACTGCGCATCGCATACACAGTCAACATGAGCTTGCACAAAATAAACGCATAGGAAAACTATCCGCGAAGCAGGAGCAGGCTTTCCGGGGGAATAACGAGGTATTCCGGGACGGCGGTTTTTGAGTATTTGCTGAATTTCCACCAGAGTTCCCCCCGTTCCTCCGGGCTTTTCGCGTCCGCGTTGGTAAACAGCGCCACTTCCTCGAAAGGCTCCTCAAGGCGGCGCGTAAGCTTTACCCTGATCCGGTTTACCGCGGACATGGACAGATCCGGGCAAAAGTCGTGGGCGCGGATTCCCACATGGGTAATGTCAGGGCTCACCGGCAGGACAGTACGCAGGCTAAAGCCCCAGTCAAGGGCCTCGATCCCGTATTCGCCGGTTCTTTTAACCGGGGAAATATTCTTGCAGCCGGTCAGCCGGGCTATGCCGACAGAACCGGGGTTTTTGAAAAGTTCCCGGGTTTTCCCCCTGCCCAAAATGCGGCCATCTTCCAGCACAAGGACTTCGGCGCAGAGCTTGTACGCCTCATCCCTGCTGTGGGTAACCAGTATCACGTCGGAACGAAGGGCGAGTAATCCCGCCAGGTAAAGCTGCATCTGTTCCCTGAGCGCGGAGTCCAGGGCGGAAAATGGCTCGTCAAGAAGTATCAGCTCGGGCTCCCGGATCAACATACGCGCCAGGGCCGTCCGCTGCTGCTGTCCGCCCGAAAGCTGGGCGGGGTAGCGGTCCTCAAAGCCGCTTAAACCGAAACGGGCGATCCACTCGCGCCCCCTGCGTTTCCTTTCCTCTTTGGGCAGGGGAAGGCCCATCGTAATATTCTCCAAAACCCGGCTGCGGGGAAAGAGCGCGTAGTTTTGAAACAGGTAGCCCACCCGCCGTTTCTGCGGCCTAAGGTTGATCTTTTTCGCCGAATCGAAAAGCACCCTGCCGTTCAATTCGATGCGCCCCTCGTCGGGCCTTTCAATCCCCGCGACGCACTTGAGGGTCATACTCTTGCCGGACCCGGACGCGCCCAGGATGCCCAGACATTGAGGCGGCCTGTCCGCCGTTGCCTTCACCCCATCCCCGAAAGAACCGCTTCCCGGAAAATCGTCGTGGGTTTCAAATTCGGTTTCCAGCGTAAAGGTCCGTGACAGGCGCTTTCGGATGGCAACTTTAAGACTCATACCAATCCCGCTACCTTTTTCCGCTTTCCTGCGCGGTAAACCAGTTCATCAGCGCCACAACGATGAACGAAAAGAGGACGATTACGGTCACGTAGCCCCAGGCCGTTTCCATATCGCCGCCGGCCACAGCCGAATAAATGGCAAGGGGCAGGGTCCGGGTTTTGCCCGCGATATTCCCGGCGATCATCGCCGTGGCGCCGAACTCGCCCAGGCCCCGTGCAAAGGCCAGGACGCCGCCCGAGGCTACCCCGGGCAGGGCCGAGGGGAGGCTCACTTTCCAGAAGATCGCCCATTCGCCCATGCCCAGTGTACGCCCCGCGTAAATGAGGTTTCGGTCCACCTGTTCCAAGGCGCCCCGGGCCGAGCGGTACATCAGCGGAAACGAGATGGCAACCGCGGCGAGTACCGTCGCCCCCCAGGAAAAGGCGATCTTCACCGCGAAAAATTCCAGGAAGAACCGGCCCACCGGCCCCCGCACCCCGAAGATGTAGAGCAAAAAGAAGCCCGCCACCGTCGGGGGCAGCACCAGGGGCAGGGTGAGAATCCCGTCGAGGATCATCTTGACCGATCCGCGGCGGATCCCCGCCACAAACCTGGCCGCGAGAAGTCCCAGGAAAAAAGTCACCACGATCGCCGCCGACGCGGTTCTGATGGAGATCAGTAAAGGCGAAACGTTCATCGGTATATTATAATGTTAC
>JAITLF010000309.1 GCA_031278025.1 Treponema sp. | reverse complement strand
AAAACCACGCCACCCCTTCGGGGTCGGGCATTGTCCATTCCCATACCGGGGCTTTCCCGGCTCCATTCGCCGCAAAGAGCAACGTTACTCCCTGTAGCGGCAGGGCCAATGGCTGGGTGGTTTTTCCCCCGCCCAATATATGCGCCCGAACCGGTGAGGGCGTTACCGGAATAATACCGCACAGCGTGGGGCTCTGTACATGCCGCTATATGCGGCTAAATGTTTCATGCCCCGATGGGGGAGGGCCGGCACTGTCAACAAGTTAAGAAACAAAGACAACGGGGGCTTGTTTCCCGTTCCGCCTGCATAGTCCGGCCAAGGCCCTGGCGATACCGTCAAAATCCCCCGCCCCGGTCTTTTGCGGAAACCCCTCAGCCGATTTTTCCACTGGCCCCGATGTAATCACCAGCCCCCGCGGTGCATACCCAGCCCGCGGGGAAGCCCCTCTGGTTTTTCATGACATATGGGTGCCTGGTTCATGCTGACTTTCCTGTCGGCAATCGCGGCGATTATTTTTTCGTCGTGAGAAACAAATATAATGCCGGTATCGTATGTTTCCCGAATCCCCGTAAAGAGCCGCAGAATCTGTTCTTCGTTGTTTTTGTCCAGAGCGGTAGTCGGCTCATCGGCGATAAGAAGCGCGGGGCTGTGTACCAGGGCCATGGCGATCATCACCCGCTGGCACATGCCGCCGGACAGCTCAAAGGGATAACTTTTCATGATCCTGCGGGGATCCTTCAGCATTGTGCCGGCAAGCATGGACAGGGCGATTTCCATACATTCCCGCCGGGAAGTATTGGGACGATGGGCGGTTATGGCTTCGATAAATTGCGCGCCTATGGTCCGGGAATGATTCAGGGCCTGGAAGGGATTCTGAAAAATCATGGAAATTTCTTTACCCCGGATACGCCGCCACTCTTTTTCGCTTAATGAAGTTAAATCCAAATACGGCGGCTCTTTCCCTTCCGCGGATTCTGTTTCGCCGGAAACATACCGGATTATGCCGCTTTTAATATACCCCGGCCGTTCCACCATGCCAAGCAAACTTGTGCAAAAAACTGTTTTTCCGCATCCCGAAGGGCCCACAAGGCCAACGATTTCTCCCCTTCGTAAGGCAAGGCTGAAATCACGTACCGGCGTAATGGCGCCGCCGGGGACGGGAAAACAAACTGTTAATCCTGATACGGTAAGCATCACAAGAACCGGGTTTCTACAATTTTGCCGTCTTCCATGACATGAATGCGATCGCTCATTTGCATGGTAAGGACAGGATCGTGGGATATAAAAAGGCAACCCATGCCGGTTTCTTTCCGCAGTGAGACGAGCAGCTTTACTATCCCGTCCCGGCTTCCCGCGTCAAGGCTGGATACGGGTTCATCACAGATAAGATACTCGGGGTCCGCCGCCAAAGCCCTGGCAATTACTGCCCGCTGCCGCTGGCCGCCCGAAAGTTCATGGGGGTAGCCGCGGGCTTTCCCGGTATCAAGCCCTACCCTTTCGAGGAGTTCATCAATAAGGCGGCGTTTTTCTTTTCGGGAAGCGCGTCTATAGGGAGGGCTGAAATTTTCCAGGGGTTCCGCGAGGGCCTGCCGTACGGTCATCCGGGGATCGAGAGAACCGTTTGAATCCTGAAAGATGATCTGTACCTTCCTGTGGAATTCTTTGAGCAAAGAAGCGTTCCTGAATTTCAACCGGGTAAACCGGGGTTCGTTATAAATACTGCCGTCAAGTTCAACGGCGCCTCCATTGCACCGTTCAAGACAACAGAGCATCCGGGCCAGTGTCGATTTTCCGCAACCGGATTCCCCCAAAAGCCCTACCGTGACGCCTTTTTCAATTTCGATACTTACCCTCCGTACCGCATGAATGGTATTTTCGTATGTTCTTTGTACGTTTATTGCCGCTAACAAAAAAGTACCCTCACGATAACAAATGACTCTTTCTGGGATTCAAGGCGTCCCGCAGGGCCTCGCCCAGAAGCTGAAAACAGGCAGCCGACAGCATGATACATCCAACCGCCGAAAGAATCATCAGCGGGTTTTCCCGCATATACGCCCTGCCTTCAGAAAGAAGCGCGCCCCATTCCGGCGCGGGCGGCTTTACGCCAAGACCGATAAAGGACATGGAAGAAATACCAATGATGATAGAAGATATATTGAGGGTTCCGTAAATCAGCATATTCGGAAAAACATGGGGCAGTATATGGAGCCGGATAATTTTAAAGGCGCCGCTTCCCGAAGCGCGGGCCGAGAGAATGAAATCCTTTTCCCGTACCGAACGGGATATGTTCCGGGCCACCCTGGCGGATTCTACCCAGTAGACCGACACAAAGGCTATTACCAGGTTGGTGAGGCCCGCGCCCAAAAGCCCGGCAATCACCAGGGCAAGGATAATACTGGGAAACGCGAGAAGTATGTCAATAACGGTGAGCAGGATTTCCTCTACGATACCCCCGAAATACCCGGCGATCATACCGGTCAGGATCCCGATGGCCAAAATAGAGGCTTCCACAATCAAAGCCGTACCAAGGGTAAGCCGGGTTCCCGCGATAAGCCGGGAAAAGATACACCGCCCCAGGTTATCGGTCCCCAGGGGATAGTCCCCACCCGGCGGGGCAAGGACATTCCATATATCGGTTTTAAGGGGATCATGGGGAATAAGCAATGGGCCGGCCAATGACAGAAGCACAAAAAACAACGCAAGGAAACTTCCCGTGATAAACAGGGGATTGTTCATCAGTTTCCCCATAATTCTGTTCCGGTTTCCCCGCGCCCCATTCCGTTCCGCACGGCTTTCCTCACTCTGGGATCCAGAATGATACAGACTATATCGGTCGATAGGTTAATAGCGGTAAAGATAAAAGCGTAAAGAAGCACGCAGCCCTGGACTACCGGATAATCCCGGTTAAGCACGGCGTCAATAAGGCCGGAACCCATACCGGGCCAGCTAAACACTTTTTCTACTACCGCCGAACCTCCCAGCATGAGGGCAAGGCTCAATCCCAGGGATGTGATTATGGGAATGAGCGCGTTTTTGATACAGTGGAATACAAGAATAGTCCGGGTCCCTATCCCCCGCGCCTTGGCCGCCCTGATATATTCTTGTGAAAGTTCTTCCAGCATGGCGGAACGGATAAACCGCGTATAGTGGGCCGCGGAGGCGATAAAGAGGACGAGGCACGGCATGACCAGGTGGGCAGGGCTTCCCGCGCCGAAGGACGGGAGCCACCGTAAATTTGCCGAGAAAACCAAGATAAAGACAAGGCCAAGGCAAAATGACGGGATTGACATCACCGCAATGGCGGAAACCCGGGTGATTCTGTCCCAGATCTTCCCCTGGTACAGGGCTGCAAACAGCCCCAGGGGAAAGGCGGTGATCAGTACCAGGGCCATGGCGGGGAGGGTAAGGTACAGGGTCAGGCGAAAACGGCGCATTAGTTCCCCAATAACCGGTTCGCCTGAAACAATGGAATTACCCAGGTCCAGACGAAATACCGCCCCCAGCCAGCGGCCGTACTGTACCCAGCTGGGCCGGTCAAGCCCCAGTTCCGTCCGGGCTGCCGCGAGGTTTTCTTCGGATAAATCCATCCCCCTGTCCTGGAGCCTGATATAAGCCGCGTCCCCCGGAGCAACGCGCAGGAGAAAAAACACCAAAGCTGTTACACCGAAAAACACGGGGATAAAGTGTAACAGCCTTTTTGCGATATACTTACCCACTATTCAATAATAGCATCCTTCAGGGCTCGGTTGATATGCCAGCACCCGGAGGAAATATCAAAGTTTTTTACGTTCTTTTTCGCGAGCCGTATGCTGTTGCGATGATAGACCATCAGGGTCGGGGCATGATCCATAATTTCCTTTTGAATGGCCCAGTGAAGCTCCCGGCGTTTAGCGGTATCCATGGTAACCGCAAGTTGATCGATGAGGCTGTCCAGAGAAGGCGAAGTGTAGATTTTGTAATAACTGCCGGAATGCCAATAGCCCCGCTGATAATTAAAGGAAGGATCATCCGTGGGGATAAAAGACTGCCCTACCAGGATCATATCGTAGTTTTTTGTTTCCTGAAGATCATCCAGGGCCGCGCCTTCCACGGGATTGAGCTGGGCGTCAATACCGATGCTTTTAAGCGAATCCTGAATAACCGGCGCAAGCAGGGAATCTTCGGTGTTGGCCGCGCCGTAGGTCAGGGTTATAGTGAGGGGCGTACCGTCCCTGCGCCTTATACCGTCGTTCCCTCTGGTCCAGCCCTGCTGGTCAAGCAAAGCCCCGGCGCGGGCTACATCGAATTGGGGATTACGCACCGAGGGACTCACCAGATCGCCGTAAGCCGGGGAGAAAAATCCTTCGGGAGGG
>JAITLF010000291.1 GCA_031278025.1 Treponema sp. | reverse complement strand
GGCCCGCCCGCCAACGCGGGCCCCGCCTTTGCCGGCTGGTACAAGGGCGCAGCCAAAACGGCCCCGTGGAACTTCGACGCCGGCGCGGTTACGGCGGCTGCCGCTATCCGCGCCGCGCGGCTTGAGGGGACGGGCAGAACCGCAAGGAACCGTTGCCAATCTGCTCGCGGCCGCCACGGCGGCGTATGTTGCGGCCCTGAGCGGGGTTCCCGAATCGGGAAAAAGGGAAGATGCAGGGGAGTACCTGGCCGGACAAGGAGGGGGGATAGACGGCGGCGCCACGTGGCCCCTCAACGCGCCTTCCGGCTCGCCGGCTTCCCGCTGGTTCGCGGGCAGAGTATACGGCGGCGCAGAAGGCGGCCGCTGCTTCGTAACAACGGCGGCGTCCGGGGCGGCTGCGGCGCCGCTGGACATCAGCACGATGGCGGAAGTGTCTATGGACGCACCGCCTGCTGATGGGAACGAACCGGCCGCGCCTGAAGAACACGCGGGTTGATAACCCCGCAGCCTCCGCCGGGGACTGCGGGGCGGGATTGAGGCGGCGGCCTCTGTTCGGCAGAGGACGGGTCCCGTCTTGCCTGCGGACGCTCCGCTTGGGGAGCGGAATGGGGCATTTTGCCGGCAGAATGCGGGGCTCTGCCCCGTCGCCCTGCCGCCCCGGCGGGGGAGCAGGCGTAGTCCCGCGGGGAGCAGGGCGAGCGCATTAAAAAAGAATACCCCCGTCGGGGCTCCGGTGTTGCCGGACCCCGGTTTTTTGATCAGAAACCCGGGTTTGTGCAGCGCAAAAACTCGGGGTTGCACGCCGTAAACCCGGGTTTACACGCCGCAGGCCCCGCCGCTGTCAGAAACCGCGCCGGACATCATGATGAAGTCTGGCGAGGCGTCGTAGCCGCCGCCGTAGCCGCCGGCGGCGGGAAGGGAACCTGTGGCGGCTGTTCCCTAAGAATGTTTAATGCGCTCGCCCTGCCCGCCCTCTCTTTTCACCTTGACATCGCATAATCGTTCATGCCTTGATCCTATCCATGAATATTGAGGACTTACGGGTAACCGCTCAACTGGCGCATCTTACCCTTGATGAGGGGGAATTGGCCGCTTCTTTTCCCGCTTTTGAACAGATGCTGGGTTTTTTCGCCGCTATGCAGGCGGCTGACGGGGATACGGAGGCTTTTCCCATTCCCGGTTCCCGCCAGACCGATGCCGCCGGGGCGAATGCCCAGACCGTGCGCATCGGGTGTTTCCGGGCCGATGTCCGTACTGCCGCTTCCGCCGGCTTGAATCAGACGGAAGGCCCCAATCTGATTGACAACGCGGGTGAACGGGATGGCCGGTTTATCCTGATTCCTCATGTCCTGTAGTGTGCGGTCCTGGAGGAATTGTCATGCCGTTGAAAAGGCCCGAAGGGTTTTCGTCGTATTTTGAAGCATGGGAAGAAAAAATAGGCGCTTTTATCGAATATAACCCGGAAGCGGGCGAAAAGGGGGCTTCCGATGCCGCCGGTCCCTTTGCCGCAGTCCTGCGGGATTTTCCCTGCGCCGTAAAGGACAACATTGCGGTTAAGGGCTTTTCCCTAAGCTGCGGTTCCCGCCTTCTTGAGAAACTGCGGTCTCCCTACACGGCCACGGCGGTGCGGAAGCTTGAAGCCGCAGGGGCGGTGGTTGTGGGCAAGACTAATTTGGATGAATTCGGCATGGGGTCTTCTACGGACAATTCGGGGCTTAAGCGGACCAGCAATCCCTGGGATACAAGCCGGGTTGCCGGGGGGTCTTCCGGGGGTTCCGCGGCGGCGGTGGCTGCGGGGCTTACGCCGTTTGCCCTGGGATCGGACACCGGAGGGTCGGTGCGCCAGCCTGCGGCCTTCTGCGGGGTGGTGGGGCTTAAGCCTACCTACGGGGCGGTTTCCCGGTACGGTCTTGTGGCTTACGCATCGAGCCTTGAAACGATAGGCGTACTCTCGGACACTGCGGCCCGGTGCCGGGCGGTTTTTGCCGCCATCCGGGGGAAGGACCCTCTGGACCAGACGAGCCGGGATGCCCCGGCTTCGTCGCCGCCCCTGTACGGTCAGGATGGCGGCCCCACGCCTGGCCGGGGCGCTTCCAGGGTAATAGGAGTGCTTTCCGCCGGGACTATAGTCCGTGCCTTAACCGCCCGGACCATAGCGGCGGAAGCGGAGGTGCGCCGGGGCTTTGATCGTGCAAGGGAACGGCTTGCCGTCCTGGGTCATACCCTGATAGAGGTGGAACTCCCCGGCCTTAAATATGGAGTGCCTGCTTACTACACCATCGCCGCCGCCGAGGCCAGCGCCAACCTGGCCCGGTTTGACGGCATACGGTATGGACAGCGCCCGGATGGGGCGGAGAATCCCGGCGGCCTCGTCGACAAGGCACGGGAGGCCGGATTCGGCGGCGAGGTAAAGCTCAGGATACTTTTAGGAACCTTTGTACTCCGTTCCGGGTTCCGGGACCGGTACTACCTTCGCGCTCAGCGGATACGGGCGGGGATACGCCGGAATTTCGAGCTGTTCCTGGGGGATGATGCTGAAGCAGATGATGCGGCAAATGCCGCGGCGGGTCCCAAGCCGCCCTGCGACGCCATCCTTATGCCGGTGTTCCCCACCAGGGCCTTTGGCCGGGGGGATGCGGGCCTGCCGCCCTTTACCCAGAAGGCGGCGGACCTCTACACCTGCTGCGCCAACCTTGCGGGGCTGCCGGCCCTGGCCTTTCCCGTGGGGGTGGAGGGAGGGCTTCCCGTGGGGGTCCAGCTTTTGGGACGGGCCTTTGCCGAGGGAACCCTGCTGGATATTGCCGAAACCTATGAAAACGCCTATCCCTTTCCCCACCCGGAGGGGTATAGGGCCTTTTGGAGTTAGCCATGTACCAGCCGTTCATAGGGCTTGAAGTCCACATTCACCTTTTAACGAAGACGAAGGTCTTTTGCGCTTGTCCTGCCGCCTTTGGGGACGAACCCAACACCCATATATGCCCGGTCTGCATGGGATATCCCGGCGTGCTGCCCTCCCTCAACATGGAGGCCCTGCGTATGGGATGCATCGTAGCCCGGTCCCTCAACTGCCGCATCCCGGAACGGACCTGGTTTGAGCGGAAACAGTATTTTTACCCGGACATGCCAAAAAACTACCAGATCTCCCAGTCCGCTTCCCCCCTGGGGCAGAATGGCTTTATGGACCTTGAGGGGAACGGCAAGACCGCGCCCCTCAAGAAACGGGTGCGCATCAGGGAATGTCATCTTGAAGAAGACGCGGGAAAGATGATCCACACCGGCAGGGTGTCCCTGCTGGACTACAACCGCGCGGGGGTATCGCTCCTTGAAATTGTAACCGAGCCTGACATGGAAACCGGCGAGGATGCGGAGCTTTTCATCCGCCGGCTCCGCCGCATGGTCCGGTATCTGGGCGTCTGCGACGGTAACATGGAGGAAGGTTCCCTCCGGGCGGATGCCAACGTGTCCGTCAACCTGCCGGGAAGGGGCTTGGGGAAGAAGGTGGAGATCAAGAACCTCAATTCTTCACGGTTTGTGCGTTTGGGCCTCAACTACGAAATAGCCCGCCAGGGGGAGATGCTGGATGCCGGCAAAGCGGTGGTGCAGGAAACCCGGCTGTGGAACGAGAGCCGGGGCCGGACGGAGCCTATGCGGACCAAGGAAAACGCCCAGGACTACCGGTACTTTCCCGAACCGGACCTCCCGGTCTTTGCCCCGGACGCGGCGTTTCTCGCCTCGGTGGAGGCCGCGCTGGTAGAGCTTCCCCAGGAGCGGATCCTGCGCTTTGGGGCGGAGTATGGCCTTTCTTCCGGGCATGCGGACCTTCTCTGCGACGAAAAGGCCGAAGCCGATTACTTTGAAGAAGCCGTGGCTGAAGCGGTAGCGCGGGGCCTTGAAAAGAAGGATGCGGCAAGCCGTATCAGATGCCGTCTTATGTCGGACCTGCGGCATATCCTCAGCCGGGAGGGGCTCCCCCCGTCCGCCATTGCCTCCCTCAAGATAACCCCCCGGCGTCTTGCCTCCCTGGTTGTCTTGAGCGCCCAGGGTAAGATTTCGGGGAGGAACGCCAGGCAGGCCCTGGAAGCGGTTGCCGCGGAAGACCGGGACCCGGAGGACCTCATCCGGGAACGGGGCTGGGACCTTCTTACCGACCCGGAGCAGATCGCCGAAGCGGTCCGGGGCGTATACTACGATAACGGGCATCTCTTTGAGGAAGCACGGGAGGCCGGCAGCCCCAATCGCCGGCGTACCCTTACCGCCTACCTTGTCGGCCAGGTCTTGGAGCGGACCGCCGGGCGGGCCGATCCCGGCGTTGCCGGGGAACTGGTTAAGCGCCGCATCGAAGCGCCGCAGCCTGCGGCTAACTCGTAACGAACTCCGGTTTCCCTGCTCAGAGACACGCCGTCCGTAGCGGGCAATGCCCCATCCGTATATCCGGATGCCCCGGCCTTTACAGCCGGATGCCCCATTCGGAGGGAGAATGCTTTATTTAGACATACAAATACTCCATTTGTAAGGCTAAACGCTCAATTTGTAAGGCTAAACGCTTCATTTGTATGTCTAAATACGCCGTTTTTATCCGTGAATTCCCTGGAGATGAACACGCGGCGCGGGTCTTGGAACAGGTTCTTTTTCTTCGGGGTATCCGGCGTTCAGCCCATAAACCAGACCGACCCCCAATGACAGCCGGCCCCGCCTAAGACAAAGACATGCCAGACGGCGTGGGCGCCCCGCCAGTAGGGTTTGCGGTACCAGAATGTTCCCACCGTATAGAAAACCCCTCCGGCGGCGAGCAGAATCATGCTTATCCGGGGCAGGGACCTGCTCAGGGGTAGCCAGCCCGCCACGATGGCCCATCCCATCAGGATATGGATCGTCAATTCGGCTTTTTTGATAAACGCCCAGTTAACTGCATACAGCGCTATTCCCGCCGCCGCCAGGGCCCATTCAAACCCCAGAAACGCCCAGCCCAGGGCGCCTTTAAGCCCCAGGAGGCAGAAGGGGGTATAGGTCCCGGCGATAAGAAGGTAGATAGCGCTATGATCCACTATCCGGAAAATCCGTTTGGCCCCTTTGTGCTGTATGGCGTGGTAGAGGGTGGATGCCAGGAACATGATTATCATGGCGGCGGTAAACACCACCGAGGAAGCGAGGGCCAGGGGATTCCTTCCGTTGCCGCCCGGATGTCCTGCAGCTTTGATTACCAGGGCTGCGAGTCCCGCTGCCGAGAGCAATGCCCCCAGGCCGTGAAGTATGGAATTGGCTATTTCTTCCCCGGTAGTCTGACCAGGCAGGGGCTGGGGACGATAGGAACGCCCCTTTCGGTGTTGCATCATGCCCTATACGACACGGGAACCGCCGGGGGGTTGCGCAGGGCGAGCGCATTAAAAAAGAATACCCCGCCGGGGATCCGGTGTTGCCGGACCCGGGTTTATTGATCAGAAACCCGGGTTTGTGCAGCGCAAAAACATTTTTGCGCTGCACAAAAACACTTTTGCGCGGCGCAAAAACACTTTTCCGCAGCGCAAAAACACTTTTCCGCAGCGCAAAAATACTTTTCCGCAGCGCAAAAATACTTTTGCGCTGCGCACAACCAGTGTTGCGGCGCAAAAACTCGGGTTTGCACGCCGTAAACCCGGGGTTACACTCCGCAGGCCCCGCCGCCGTCAGCTGCCGGTAGTACCCGCCGGTACCGCCGCCAGAAACCGCGCAGGACATCATGATGAAGTCTGGCGAGGCGTCGTAGCCGCCGCTGTTGCCGCCGTAGCCGCCGGCGGCGGTAAGGAAACCTGTGGCGGCTGTTCCCTAAGAATGTTTAATGCGCTCGCCCTGGGGGGTTGCGTATTTCGCCTTGACGAACCGGAAGTGTGTTTATATAGTAAAGATCAATAAAAAATGGGTTTTTGGGGAAAATGTTACGGAGAACGGGGGAATTTTCCGGCTGTTCCGGCTTTTCCGAAAGAAAAAATTACGAAAGAAAAAATGAAGAAGAGGAAAATTATGCGGGCGTTTTTTAGACATCCCTGGCTTATTGTCGCGGTAATCGGCGTGCTGACCGTTTTTTTCGCCCTGCAGCTGCCACGAGCGGAGATTGACAACAACAATCTCCGGTTCGTCCCCACCGATGACGAAGCCCGTCTGGTATCCAAGCGGATCGATGATGTTTTTGGAAGTTCCTTGTTTATCCTGGTAGGCCTTGAGCGCAGATACGGGACCGTGTTCGACGCGACTTTTCTTGCCCGGCTGAGGGAATATGTATCGCGGATTGAGGAAATTGAAATTGTCGAGGATGTTAATTCCCTGGTTACCGCCGAATTTATAACCGGCGATGCGGATGCCATCATTGTAGAGAAATTGGTGGGGGATGATTTTTCCGGAACTCCCGAAGAGGTTGCCGAACTCAAGCGGCGGGTGCTGTCCTGGGATATGTACGAGCGTACCCTGGTTTCCGACGACTTCAGCGCCACCCAGGTTCTCGTACCCCTGGATATAGCGTCTGAGGAAGCGGGCAGCCGGGAGGTGTCCGACAGCTTTATGCATATCCGCGATCTGGCACGGGAGATGTTCGCCGGCATGGCGGAAGTACACGTTACCGGTATGCCCGTGGTCAGCGCCACGGTCAACGAAGCTATCAACGCGGACTTGGTATTTCTTGTTCCCCTGGTAGTAATCGTGGTGTTGGGGATACTTTTCTTCTCGTTCCGCCGGTTTACCGCAGTGGTTCTTCCCCTCCTTACGGTGGTGGTTGCCGTGGTCTGGGCCATAGGGGCCATGCCCCTTTTTGGCGTAAAACTTTCCGTCATCTCCACGGTACTCCCGGTGATTCTTATCGCGGTGGGAAGCGCTTATGGAATTCATGTGATCACCCACTACATCACCGATATGGGGGAGCGGACCCTGAGCGCCGAAGAACACCGGGAACTGGTCTTTGAGCTTCTGAGGAAAATCGGGAAACCCGTGTTCCTTGCCGCCTTGACCACTTTTGTTGGATTTTTTTCCAATTGTTTTACTTCCGTGCTGCCTATCCGGGAATTCGGCGTCTTTTCCAGCTTCGGGGTGGCGGTCGCCTTTGGGGTGGCGGTAACCCTGATCCCTGCCCTCATCCTCATCCGGGGCCCCAAACCCCTAACCCGGCGGCGGCGGGGAACTTTTCCCGGCGGAGAGGGGAACCCGGAGTTTGATGCCCTCAGTATTACCATCGCTGATTCCTTCTGGGGGATAGTGCGGAAAAAGCGGCTTATCCTTTTTGCTACCCTGGCGGCGGCGGCGGTTTCGATTTACGGCCTTTCCAAGGTTATCATTGATAATGTCATGGTGGAATACTTTAAGCCGGATACGGATATTTATAAATCCGATGTGTTTATCCGGGAGAAGTTCGGCGGTTCCAAAGTGGTGAGCGTGGTGTTTGAAGCCGATAGTACGGAAACCCTGCTCCATCCCGATTCCCTGAGCGTCATGGATGGACTTAACACCTATCTTTCGGAAAAGGTTCCCGAAGTCGGCAAGACGATGGGTTTTAGCGGGCTTATAAAACGGATCAACCAGGTGTTCAACATTGGTGAAAGCCCCGGCGGACTCAGGCCCTCCGGCAGGGGAGGCGCGGAAAATAACGCGGACCCCGGATTCGGGTTTGAAGAAGGAGACGGGGAAGGCCCCGGATTCGGGTTTGGCGGCGAGGATGAATTAGGAGATTTTGGCTTTAGCGCACCGGAGGCTTCAGGCGGCGTTCCGGAGGCGGACGAAGAACCCGCCGGGGAGGACGATTTCAAGACCAGGGTGTATACGGCGGAGGAACTGGCCCTCCTTTTTGACCGGGCGGCGGGGAAGAAGCTGGGAATGGATGCCAACAGCCTGGTAAAGGAGATTAAACGCCTGGTCAACTACGAAGGCGCCGCCTATTACGAGATACCCACGGATCCCCTCCGGTATGGGAAGACCGCTCCTGAAGAGCTTCAGCGTCTGGTGTCAAATTACCTGGTACTCCTTTCGGGCAACATCAGTGAGTATGCCAATGATCCCCTGGAGCCCACAGCGATTAAGACCACTGTCCAGCTCCGGACGGTGGGCCAGCACGACAGTGATTCCGCTTACCGGGAAATAGACCGGTATCTTGAAGCCAACATCCCGCCGGGAATCAGGGTAACGGTCGGCGGCGTCGCTATGGTGGAAGCGGCCCTTAACGTCCTGGTGGTTCAATCCCAGCTTATATCCGTGATCGTCTCCCTGGTTCTGGTATTCATCATCATCGCTGTTTCCAACCGGTCTTTTATCGCGGGAGCGGTGGGCATCGCGCCGCTTTCCATTTCCATTCTGATTAATTTCGCCGTGATGGGCTTTGCGGGGATCAAGCTGAACATCGGGACGGCCATGGTCGCCAGTGTTTCTGTCGGCATCGGGATTGACTATACGATTCACTTTCTGGACGCCTACAAGCGGGAATACCGGGCCGCCGGGGGAAAGGGAGACTTTCTGCGCAGGGCCTACGCCACATCCGGAAAGGCTATCTTGATCAACGCCGCTTCCGTGGGCGCGGGCTTCGCGGTACTCCTCTTTTCCCAGTTTAATATGCTTGCCGATTTAGGGCTTCTCATTGCGCTGACCATGGGAACCAGCTCGGTGGTAAGCCTGACCGTGATCCCGGTACTGCTCAATTTGATTCAGCCCCGATTTATTACAAGAGAAATACAGGAGAGTTAAGTTATGAAAAGAGTCGTCATGGGAATTATGATGATACTTGCCGGAACCGCCGTTTTTGCCCAAGACGCGGCGGCTGTTGTACGCGCTTCCCGGGACCGTATTACCGCCAATACCGTGTCAAGCCGGTCGCGGATGGTGATCACCGCGAAAGACGGAAGCACCAGCGAGCGCGTAATTGATCAGTATTCCAAGGAAGGCCCCAAGGGGGACCGGACCATCATCGTGTTTCAGCGCCCGGCCAGCGTAGCGGGAACCCGGTTCCTCACCATGGAGAATTCCAGCGGTGCGGAGGACCGGTGGATTTTCGTGCCATCCCTGGGAAAAGTTCGGCGCATCGCGGCCTCCGATGGATCGGGGAGCTTCATGGGGACTGATTTTTCCTACGATGACATTTCCTCCGCCAGCCGCGACGCCGGCCTGGACAGCCATACTCATCTAAGAGAAGAAGCTTACAATGGAAAGGCCTGTTACGTGATCGAGTCCCGGCCTGTTGACAGTTCGTATCAATACTCCCGCATGGTTCAGTGGATCGATAAAGACACGAAGATCGTGTATAGGATTGAGCTGTATGACCGGCGGAATACGAATTCCCCGGTTAAGATCGCGGAAATGAAAGAGATCAAGGAAATACAGGGCAGGCTTACCGCTATGGTAACAACCATGGCTACACCGGCCGCAGGTACCTCCACCGCTATATACATGGATATCCTGAAGTACGATGATTCCATTCCGGAAGGTGTGTTTACTACCGCCTATCTTGAAACCGGGAGGGTCCGATGAAAGCCAGATTTTCCGCCCTTGCGCTTGGCCTCCTGTTGGCGGCGGCCGTATCCATTCAGGGGCAAGAGGGGTTTGGGTTTGGATTTGATGAGGAAGAATCGGGCGGGACGGCGGACGGAAGCGGCATAGGTTCCCTGATTACCGGGGCGGCCATAAACGGAAAAGCCCAGGGGGAACTTATCTTTTACGCCGAAGAATTCGAATCCGCCGAGGCGTTCCGCGGTATACGGCCGGGGAATATTTTTTCAGGGGAACTCAATTTTTCCGCGTCGGCTTCTAATGCCGATGGGGTAATCAATCTAAACCTGCGTCCCGACTTCAACGACCCGTCCCGGATACTGTCGCTGAACGAAGCCTATGTCCGCGCTTTTTTCGGTAAGCTTACGGTTGAGGGGGGCTTGCGGAAACTCACCTGGGGCAAGGCCGACAGCCTGGGCCCCCTGGATGTGATAAACCCCCTGGACTATTCAGACCTTTCGGCCATGTCCGACATTCAGTCCATCAAGATAGCCCGCCCCCTGATCCGGGCTTCCTATGACATAGGGGCCTTTGCCAAGATCGAAGGGGTCAAGATCGAAGGGGTCTTTGTCCCCTGGTTTGAAGGCCATCGCTTTGCCCAGTCCCCTGACGACCGGTGGGCCTCTTCCCAGGTGGCGGATTTCCAAAATAAGATTTCCGCCCGGTTTGGCTCGCAGTTTGCCTTATTGCCAACCTTGGGAATAAACGATCCCCCTCCTTCTATTGATCCGGCCCAGGTAAGTATTGACACCTCCACGCTGGAGTACGCCCAGGGGGGCTTGCGGCTTACCGCCACCGCCGGTTCGTCGGATATAGGCGTCCAGTATTACAGCGGCTTTCTCCCGCGCCCCGCCTTCGCGTTGAATGAACAGGGCATTTCGAATTTGTCCGGCACTATTACCGCCAAGGCCATTGAGCTAGCCAGCATTACCGGGAAGGGCGATAGCATGACTTCAACAGAGGTCTTAAAAGCCCAAGAAATCAGAGACAGTATCCGCCAGATTTTGGCTTCTCTTAATCCGCTGGACGTGGTTGACATCGTCTATACCCGCTATCATCAGATCGGCGTTGATTACGCGCAGGTCTTATGGGGCTTCAACTTCCGGGGGGAATTCGCGGCGAACATCACCGAAGACCTCAAGGGGGACGACGGGCTGGTGTACAATCCCTCCCTGGCATGGTCTCTGGGGTTTGATCGGGACATCTTCGCAGGCATCAACGTGAACCTCCAGGTGAACGAGAACATCAGGCTCTTGGACAGCAAAACCGGTTCGGGTAGTATCCTCCACCCGGATATTGAGGCGGATTCCGATATTACGAGCACCCGGCTTACCCTGGTACTTTCCAAAAAGTTCTTGCGGGATGAATTGGAACTGCGGGCCACCGGCATCTGGGGAATTGAGGACATGGATTGTTACATCATTCCGGCCCTCATCTGGACCAAAGGAGACGTAGCCCTGGAACTTTCAGGCGGCATCTTCGCCGGCGACGAAAAAGGCGAACTGGGGCAGTACCGTAACAACGGGTTTATCAAGACCGCACTGACCTACTCTTTCTAGCCCGTAATCCACACTTCTCGTACTCCGCAGCATACTGCGGAATCATAAAAAACTAGCATCTTTCCCCGCATTAGGGGGGGCCGGGGGGCCTTGGGTCTCCCGGCGGAGTCTTGCGGGGCAGCACCCCGCAGCCACCAGACCCAGGTCTGGAACTTCTAGACCCAGGTCTGGAACCTCTAGACCCAGGTCTGGAAGTTCTAGACCCAGGTCTGGAACTTCTAGACCCAGGTCTGGAACCTCTAGACCCAGGTCTGGAAGTTCTAGACCCAGGTCTGGAACTTCTAGACCCAGGTCTGGAACTTCTAGACCCAGGTCTGGAACTTCTAGACCCAGGTCTGGAAGTTCCAGACCCGCATAGCATATGCTGTAGCATATACCTTCCCAATTTGTTACGATAAAGCCAGATGCA